>DBEXQE010000318.1:0-3367 GCA_048167245.1 Christensenellales bacterium
ATGTGAGCCGCGTATACGGGAGCTTTGAGCGCGGAAAGCATCTTCGCGACCGAATCGTCTATCGACTCGGTTTTGCCCGCCGTAGACAGGCGCGCTTCGGGCATAAGGCATAAGAGCCACTTGTTCTTTATAACGCGGAACGTGTTCTGAGCCGATTCGAGATCCGCCGTGAACATGCTCTTAGGCACCGTTCCGACCTTTTTGACGAGCCACGCGAGTTTGCGCTGAAAGTAGTAGTATCTCGCTATGATAAAGTTGCCCCTGTCGCGTCCGAGCGCGAGAGCGGCGTATACCCAATCTATAAACGACGGGTGATTGATGAGAACGACCGCGGGGCGCGGCAACTTCTTCACGTTCTTTTTTATTTCGAGTTTCAATTTCGTACGGATAAACGCGCCTATAAACAACTGCGACGCCTTGTAAATAAACGCGCTCGGTTTGTTGACTTTATGCGCCGTCGAGTACAGAGCCGCGCTCTTTGCTATCGCGCGGTTTATAGCCGCGAATATTCTCTTGCGCAAACAGAACATGGTTATAAGCACGGCTACGAGCGCCGCAAGCGTGATGAGCGCTATTATAAGTCCCGTTTCTATCGCTATAACGCCGAAGCCCGCGCCTATTATCACGCTCGGCAACGACCCCAAAGTAGTAAGTATAATGTAGCGCAGATACTTCATGTCGGTAGACGCCGCCATAAAGCAGATAAGCCCGTACGGTATCGCAGGCAGAAAGTAAAGTATGAGCACGGCGAGCGAAATTCTCCACGCCGCCGTTCCCTTGCTGAGATCTATATCTATGTTCTTTCTGAAATATCCGGTAAGTTTCGTGCCGAGAGTGCGCGAGAGCAAAAACATCACGTTGTTGCCCACGAACACGCCTATCATGCAAAGTCCTACGCCGCGCACCAGTCCGTAGCTCATGCCCGCGACAACCTGCACGGGTTCGGCGGGCAGAAAAGTCAGGACTACTTGCAACATGCTGAGTATCGGTATTATGACCATTCCGTGCCAACCGAACGAGCGCATGAAATCTTTCGCGCTTTCTTTCGTTATTTCGCCGCGGAAAAGGCGCAGAGTAAAACTCGCTATATCCTTGCGGAATACGATCCCGAGCGTTATCAGCACGACCGCGACGACGGCAAGTATCACCGAAAAGCGAATTATATTTCTCCGCTTTCCGTTATTTATTTCGGAAACGTTATCTCTCACTGTTTTGTCCTATCTTCTATCCTTATAAGAATAGTATACCCCCCCCCGCGAAAAGTCAAGCAAAACTATTCCTTTTCTTGATATTTTATGTTTTACGTGATATAATTTATATATGGACAGAATTATTCTTCATTGCGATCTGAATAATTTTTACGCGTCGGTCGAGTGCCTTATGAAACCGGAACTCAAAGACGTTCCCGTCGCGGTGGGCGGCGACAGCGACAAGCGGCACGGCGTAGTCCTGGCAAAAAACGAGCTTGCCAAGAAAAAAGGGATACGTACGGGCGACGTTATATGGGAAGCTAAGCGCAAAGAACCCGAACTCGTCGTCGTTCCGCCGCACTTCGAACTCTATACTAAGTACTCCAAGCAGGTTTTCGACATTTACTCGCGCTACACGTGCTACGTGGAACCGTTCGGCCCCGACGAATGTTGGCTCGACGTTACGGGAAGCACGAAACTGTTCGGCAGCGGAAAGCAGATCGCCGACACGTTACGCGAAACGGTAAAAAGAGAAACGGGCGGACTTACGATCTCCGTCGGAGTCAGCTTCAACAAAGTTTTTGCGAAAATGGCGTCGGATCTTAAAAAGCCCGACGCGGTGAGCGAAGTTACTCGCGAAAATTTCCGCGACGTTCTGTGGGATCTCGACGTAGGCAATATGCTCATGGTCGGCAGAAAGACAGCCGAAAAACTGCGGAAACTCAATATAAAAACGGTCGGAGATCTCGCGGTAGCCGACGAACACGCGCTCAAAACTCTGCTCGGGATAAACGGCGCGAAACTCAAAAACAACGCTTCGGGGCTTGACTCGGAACCCGTGCGCGAATACGTTCTGTCGCGGGAGATAAAGAGCGTGGGACACGGCATGACTTCCACGCGCGACCTTACGACGGTGGACGACGCGTCCGCGCTCATCTACTATCTCGCCGACCGCATAGCCGAGCGCATGCGCAAAAACGGCGTTAAGGGCAGCGGGATCGCCGTAGACCTGCGCGACAGCTCGTTGAGATCTATAACGCGGCAGTGCAAAATAGATCATGCCACCCGAAGCGGAAACGATATAGGCAAAGCCGCGACGGAACTTCTTAAAAACAACTGGTCCGGCTCCCCGCCGCTCAGAACGATAACCGTCAGCGTTTTCGACCTGATCCACGGCGAAGAAGCGCGGCAGACGAGCATGTTCGACGACGAAAGCGCGCAAAAAAACGACAGCTTAGACAAAGCTCTCGATAAAATACGTAACAAGTACGGTCATTCCGCGATCATGCGCGGAAACCTTATAGAACGCGACTTTATCTACGACAAGACCGACGCGGAAGACTTTTTACCGTTCAAAAGATAGGTCTGCCAAAAGCAAAGGCGGCGCAGAGCGGTGCATTGTCGTTCATAAAAATAAGGCGGCGTAGACGGGTTGCGGATTTTCGCAACAGTTGACGTGCAAGCGAGCGAGTGTACATAGACGTACTCGACCGAGCTTGCGCGGCAATCGTAGCGGAAAGACGCGCCCGTATACGCCGCCGCCTAATTTCTTATAAAAAAGCCGAGCGAAATAAGTATAGCCTTATCCACTTTCTGCATGGTGTTCCCGTCAAGCTCGCCGACTTTTTCTTTCAGGCGGCGTTTGTCGAGCGTGCGGATCTGTTCGAGCAAGATCACCGAATCTTTCGGCAAGCCGAAATTGCCCTGCCTTACTTCTATATGCGTGGGCAGTTTCGCTTTCGTCAGCTGACTCGTTACGGCGCATGCGATAACGGTAGGCGAATACTTGTTGCCTATGTCGTTCTGTATTATAAGAACGGGGCGCACTCCGCCCTGCTCCGACCCCACGACGGGGCTTAGATCAGCATAATATATATCACCGCGCTTAACGTTTTCCATTCAGTCATTCCCGCAAACAGTAAAATTTTTCAGAGATTAGCCCACTCCAAATTTATCGCGCCGCACTCGGCGTACGCGCTTTTGGTTTCTTCATTATCCAATATATGCGGACTTATAACATAGCGGTCCAAAATTCGCGCTATAAAGCGTTCGACCGACATATCGCGCTCTCTCGCGCCGTCTTCCAGCATTGCGTTCATCTCGTCAGATACCTCTATCCGATAAATTTTCATTTGAATTCTACCCCGTTATTCGATTTATAAACGTAGTATCCATAA
>DBEXQE010000319.1:0-7960 GCA_048167245.1 Christensenellales bacterium
CGTTCAGCTTGGGAAGCTGACGCTCTACCGTTGAGCCACTTCCGCATAAAGACGGTATTATTTTAGCATACCGTCAAACTTTATGTCAAATGCTTTTCGGGGTTTACAGTTCCCAACCCATGGATTTTACTTCGTCGGCAATTTCTTTCCAGACGATATCGACGCACCACCAATGCGCTTTCGGCGTTTCGACCATACGGCAGTTGTCCTTGCACCCCGCCGCGGCAAAAATCTTCGATACGGTTTCAAAGCCCTTTTTAACGCCGTCGATCGGGAATATCGCATCTTCTTTGCCGGCAATCACAAGCAGTTTGCGCGGCGCTATAAGGCAAGAAAGGTCGCCCATTTCGAGCTTCGTATATATCCCCGGGATATAATTGCAAGCGCAATGGAAAATATCCATTATCGAATCTTTGTACGTGCAGAAAGCGCAACTCGGCACGGACAGCTTTATTCTCTCGTCGAAACATGCGGCGTAATAGCTTGCCGTTCCGCCGCCCGAATTGCCCGTTACGAGCACTTTGTCCATGTCGACGAAATCGAACGTTTCGGCTGTCGCGTCGAGCGCTTTGCCTATATCCCAGATCCGCTCTCCTATGAGCGTGCGTCCCATATTGAACGCCGTGAGAGCCGTGTACGCGCACATTTGCGCCACGGGACGCGTATCGCCCTTTACGGTGCGCTGTTCGCCCATTCCGCGTTGCTCTATGCAAAGAGCCGCAAATCCGTTCTTCACCGCCTGAACGCCGAACGCCCCGCGCGGAAGATAGTCTTTGTCGCCGTCGAACTTAGGAACGCCTATCGAGTTGTGGAAGCCCGAAGAATGTCCTTGAAGCGTTATCGCGAGCGGATATTTTTTCTTGCCAGTTTCGGGAACGAGCAGATAGCACGGCACCGTGCAACCCGTTTCGCTGTCGAAAACAAAGCGTATCCGCCTGTATCCGTCGATCTTGATATCTTCTTCTATACGCACATTAAGCGCGCACGCGTTGCTCTCGATAGCGGGAATTCCGACAAGAGAGAGAAACTCCGACCTTACTTCGTCGCGCCATTTCCCGTACGGACGCTTACCGTCGAACGCGAGAGATTGCGTTATCTTTTCTTTCAGCAGATCGTGGCACAAATCGCCGTTTACCATTTTCGTATCTTCCTTTTTATAATTTAGATTTCTCTACTGCGCGGCTTGCGCCGCTCCGCTCGAAATGACAAATCAATCTTCGAACCAGTGCGGCGTTCCGACGAGCGCGATCTTCTTAAAGTCCTGCGGATTTTCGCGGATGATAAAGTCTATGTAAGTCGCGACCATATCCGCCGTAAACTTGTATCCCATCGCGTTCAGGTGTCCGCCGAGAAAATATCTCTCTTGAAACTTTTCGTCGTACACGGGCGCGTACTTGCGAAGATCCAAAACGTAAACGTTCTTGAAAAATTCGGGCAACGACCTGATAAATTCGGCGTGCTTATCGCGCAATTCTTTCTCCTGCGACTTCTCGTCCCGCGGGATAGTCATCAAAAAGATCTTCGCTTCGGGTTGCAAAGCCTGTATGCGTTGCAGTATCTTTACGTATTCGCCAACGAACGTAGGACGGTTATTGTTGAAGTCCGAAAAATCGACGTCGCTCATATCGCCGAAACCTTCGGGATACGCATCGCCCAAACGATGCATATCGTTCACGCCGAGCGCAACGATATACGCCCGACACGCCTTTTCGGGGTAAAAAGCGAGCGTATAACCCGCATATTCGTGAAACTGTTTCGCGGTAAGTCCGCCGCGCGAAAAATTGTATACCTTGACGCCGCACTTGCGGGCAAGAAACTGACCCCACGAATATTCGTACATATCGTAGTAGCCCGTCTTGCCGTCCGCCGTTTTGTATTCCTGCTCGCCCGACGACAGGCTGTCGCCTATGCAACCCACGGTGCCGAGTATCGCGGTAAAACCGCCGTCGGCTTTTATTTCCGCAAGCGGATCTTTCTCCGCCGCATTGCCTTTACTCATACGTTCCGATCCTTTTCCCGCAAAAAAGCGGAATATAAAAAGTATACAACTTCCGCCGCGGAAAATCAAGCATAATGCACCGATTTCTGAAAACGCTTACATATTTTTTTATGAAAAACGCCTGCCGAGCAGATCGGCAAGCGTTTCGGGGCTTTATTGATTTTGAGTATCAGGTCGCCTCATATCTATGCGTTTGAAGTTCAGAGTTATAACGCCTCTGTCGAACACTTCTTGGGTAAACGTAGCCGTAGCTTCATAGCGGACATAATCATCGTACCTGTCGGGAATGTTGACCGTAAACGTTTTGCCGATACATTTTTCCGAAATATTATTCGCAAGCCAACCGGATCCGCCCGGACTGTCGGGATCCTGTTTATTTGTAGCCCAAACCCATTCGTCGCCTATGGAAAAACTAAAATCGGTAACTTCGCTCGGCAACTCACTGCCCGTGATCTCGATCGCAAATTGCTTTTCCCTGTAAACAGTAACGGTCAGTTTATAATATCCGCCCGCCGTGTCGTATTCTAAAAAGTCTTTGAACGCCGCAATATTTACGGATCTGTAACTTATATTCTGCGGATCGTCTTCCTGCGAATCAAAAGATACATATAAATCGTTTCCGTCTTCGAATTTAAGCAGATAACCGCCTTTCAATGCGTCGTACTCTATATACGAATGCAAAACTTGATCGTATACTCTTCTACCGGTAATCGGATCACCCGACGTATCTTTGATATCGATCAAAATATCGTAAGTTTCGCGGACGATTATATAGTAATACTCTTGCTTATACAACTCGTTGTTGTAGCCGTTGAAATACACGGTCTCGCCGCCCAAACGCAAATACAAAGAGCCGCCGAATTTGTCCGTATAATTTCCGCCCTGCAAAGACTGAGCGCTCATGAGTTTTTCCCAATCGAGAACTATTTCTTTATTGTCTGCCGAAACGGCAGCTATGTTGTCGATTCCGGCAGCGTTTACAAACTCTCCGCCGCCCGACACAAAATGTTCAAACCCGGAACTTCCGTTAAACAACTGCACGAGATCTTCGTTCGCGTTCAACTGATTGCCGTACGGGTCGGAAAATCTGATTTTAAGCACGGAATCGTTTTCTACTTTCTTTTCCACCGTGAGCGCGCTTTCGAGCGTTACGTTATAATCGGCTATAAATTCCTTTCCGTTTGCCGCGACAACGCGAACTTCATCGCCCTTTTTAACGCCGTCAATATAAAACGACCTTTCACCGCCGTAAGTCCGTATCGAACATTCTTTTCCGTTTTTGCCTAAAACGACGACGTGTTGCATAATATTCCAAATATCGTTGTTCCCGTCGGGATCGAGTTCGCTACGAATTTCCGGAGAAACCGTAACCGTTACGCTCGGTCTCTCGCTGTAATTATAGTTGACTTCGCTTCTTATCCCCTTAAGTTCGCTGAGCCTTATCACCTTATACGGAGAATTCTCGAAATCTTCCGACGCGATAGGATAATACCTACTGCCGTTTCCCGTATTATAACTTAAAACGTAGTTCTCGGTCTTATCCAAAATCGTAGTCGAACTGCCCGATACGTCCATGTATTCGCTACCGTCATCCAATCCGTCGAACTTATAGATATAAAAGCTATACCGACTTCCCGACAGATCGTTTATAAAAGTTACGGAAGCATCGTTGGAATCGGTCCTTAAAAGGCTGACCTTTGCGGACGCGGAATAATCGAAAAAGTCGGATGCGTTCACGCCGAACTTATACGGATAATATCCATTACATTCGACGCTCAACTTATCTATTTCGCCGCTTTCGGAAAATTCGTTGAACACTACGGAAAGTTTCTTGCCGTTGACAAAAGTTTCTCTGACCGTATTTTCCTTATCCGACTTTACCGTAACGCCCGAGATATCCGTAACGCCCGAAACCGTAAGCGTGAGCGTGTTGTAGCGCTTTTCGAGAGTTACGTTCTTTTGCGCAACGCCGTCCGCGAAATCTTTCGTGTAAACGGAAACGGTCTGCGTATGATAGCCTTCGCACGAAACGATAACGTCGGTGCGCTTGCGGGTCTTTACTTTTATCACGTAGCTTTTGCCCGACCCCGAAACTTCGCCGTCGGGACAATCCACGCGAACTCCGTCGTAGTCGGCGGCAAGCGTAAGCGCGATTTCCCCCGCGCCTTTGCCGTCGAATTCGTTCTTACCGCACGCCGCGAAACAGAATGCGGCGAGCGCGACCGCCATAGATACTACAAAATACTTAAAGAATTTTTTCATATTTCACTCTCCTATGCCGCCAACGTTTCGGTGATGGGATCTCTCGACACTTTCCAACTGCACCCGTACGAGAACGCAAAACCGAGCAGAAGCAGAACGCCCAAAGCCACGACGAGCGCGACGGGAATGTAAACGAAACTTACGCTCATCTTGAACGGCATTATAGGCATCTCGTTCAGATACTTGAATACGACTTTGTTCAATAGGAACATAATGCCCACGCAGATCGCAGTCGCGAAAATCAGTATCCATATAAGCGCGCGCTTGAATATAGTGAGCGATTCCGCCATATACATTTTATTTATGAGCGAACGCTTTGCTCCGACGGCGCGCAGTACGCCGAGATAGCTCTTGCGCGAATCGACGCTGTGAACTATCGAGTTGAACAGATTGACCATGGACGCGAAGAAGATGATCCCGCCCATTATCGACATCGCAAGCACTACGTATGTGAATATATTGTATACCATGCTGAGCTGTTCGTAAACCGGCGGAGCGATAAAGCCCACGATACTTTTCGTGTTGTCGCCCAAAAGCGCGGAAAATTCGGCTTTGACGGTATTTATCGCCGCGTCGAGCCGATCGAATTTAGTTGCGTCCACAAGCACGTTGCGCGTCGAAAACGGATCGTTTCTTACCCAGTTGCCGTCAGTATTCTTCAAAGTGAATTTAAGCGAGTTGAAACCATTCGCGCCGAACGCCATATATTCCTTATTCTGCCGATCGAATTCGCTCTGATTTTGCGTGTACGTTGCGACGTAAAAAGAACTGTGATAAGAGTTTTCGTTCTCGTCGTCGCTTTCGGGTTCGACGTTCTTAACGACGGGTTCGAGGACTTCGCCGTCGTCGCCATATACGGACGCCGAAGTAAAGAACATCATATTAGTCATTATGTGATCGATCTTCTGCGGATAATTACCGTCGTCCACGCCGTACGTATCCATTGCGTAGCGCGTAACGTCGTCTTTTATAACGCCGACGACCTTGAAGTTTTGACAAAAATAGATTTCTCTTTCGACGTTGTTAAAATCGCCGGGGTCTTTATCGTCGTTATTATCCGGTTCCGCGTCGTCGTCGATATAAATGTAACTTCTCGAAACGGAATTATACGAATCCGTATATTTTACGGAGAAATTCTTATCGACAACGTCGTCGGCAGTTAACGACAGCGATTTTAAGAACGTCTCGCTTAAAACCACCTGCCCCTTGCCGTTATCCGTAAAGCCGCCGCCGCGCTCGAAGATATCGCCGAACTTATCGGTTATCTTCTTAGGCGCGAATTTGCCGTTTTCGCCGACTATCGCCGCGAACGGAACTTTCAGAGTTCCTTCGTTATACGCTTTGTCGTTATTGTTGTTATACGACCCGTTGTCAGATCTGTACGGATACACGTAAACGTTCTTTACCGTGCCATCGCCGTAGGTCATTTCGAACGCCTTTTGCGAATAGGAAGATGACCCCATGCCGTTATTCTGCCCGTTGCTATCGTCCACCAGATACGGATTGAACGGAGCTATTATCTGCTCGTACTCGTAGATCTCGTCGGTTTTGACGTTCTTTACTATATTGTCCGCATGCGAAGAAGCAAGCACGGCGTCGCTCTTTGAAAAATAGTCGCCGCTTACGCTGTCGATCTGTCCCGAGCGCGCCGACGCCGTCTGCAAATTCATATAAAGGATCTCGGGGTTCGCGTTGACTTTTTTATCGAGATCGCCGAAAATTCCGAACGCAATGTAAAGCACGGGAATGAGCAGTATAAGACCGAACGCTATTCCGCGGACGGTGCTTTTCGTGGACTTCTTTCTCGCCGCCAAACTTATTTTCGCAAGTCTGAATAAATCTTTGTTCGTCATGTCAGTTCACCTCGTTTATAACGGAAATAACGTCCATCTTACTGAACTCGTGCAAGCTCGACCGCGTGAACAGAAGCACGAACCCGATAAGCAAAAGCGTGATCCCCACGGGTATCACGGGGCTTATCGAACATATCACTATGGGGTCGTCTATTATAAAGAACAGCGAAGTTACCAGCGAGCCCAAAAGCGACTTTACTACGCCTATCATAAGATACGCCACGAGCGAAGCTATCGCAACTGCGACAACGGTCATAATGATTATCTGACCTATCAGAATATGCCGTAAACTCTTATTCTTCATTCCTATTGCTTTCATAACGCCGAAGAATTTGCGGTTCTGCTCGGCGGAGATCTTGATGGTGTTCGCTACGCTTCCGATCGACAGCAGGATTATTATAAGCGATACGATAACGATGAGCGCTATAACTATAAGGCTCATGACCGTCGCCATCATCATTTCGTCCAATATATCGCAGGACGCGCTCATTTCGGCGCCCGATTCGGTAGGAACTATTTCGGAGTTCAGACGCTTTACGAGCGCTTTGATATAATTCTGCGTTTTAACGCCGTATTCGAAACCTTTCTGCGGCACCATTTTGGCGTAAACGTTCGTTATGACCATTTTGTCGCGGTTCGAACTCCAATCGACTACGGGTTCTTTTTCGTCCGTGAACAGCTTGTAGTCGATAAAAGCATATGTCTGATACGAACCCGACTTCAAGTCCAAAAAGCCCGCGACCGTAAACGTATCTTCCCAGATAACTTCCGGTTCGTACGGACCGTTGCCGTAATATTGATTCGTGCGCGAAAGAGATATCTCGTCGCCCACGTCGTAGCGGCTCATCTGCGACTTGTCGAGCCAACAGTTCTTGCTTCCCGTATCGCTCGCGTTCCACATTCTGCCGCCCGCAAGATACGAGCCGTCTTCGTATCCCTTCGCGTCGATAAACGGATTGGACTTGGAATAGTACGGAGCAATATATATATCGTTATTGCTCCCGTCGCTTGCGCGCAGATCCGAATAAACTCTCAACCCGTCGCCGTAAATACTTTCGCCGATAAATCCGACGCTTGTGATATAACCGTCGTCGTTGTCGAGAATTTCGAAAATTTTGTCTACTTGTTCGGGCGTGAAAACGCCGTCCGCCGAACTTTCGTAACCGTATTTACTGTCGTAATACGGTACGCGGTAACTTACGCTTATCGTGCTTGTGTTATTCGCGAACATGAAACTTACGTTCGCGTTAAGACTTCTGTAAAAGCTGTACCCTACGCCCGCGAGCAATACGACTACGAACGATACGACGGTAAGGACTATTATCGTCAAGAGCGTTCTTAACTTATTGTTCCACAGGTTGTGAAGGGAAAGCCTTAAAATGCTGAAAATGTTCATTTACGTTATTCCCTTCTCTATTTCGTTTTCAACTTGCCGCTCTCGTCGTAATCGTTGAATTCGTCGAGCGCGCGCTTTTTGTCTTCTTCGGAATTCGTTATCATCTGTTGGATCTTTCCGTCTTTGAGAACGACCATTCTGTCCGTCTTGCGGGCGTCGTCTATATTGTGCGTTACTAAGACGACCGTTTTGCCCGAGTCGGCTATGCCCTGCAAAAGACGGATGACTTCCACGCCGTTTTGGCTGTCGAGGTTACCCGTAGGCTCGTCCGCGAGAATAACTTCGGGATCGTGAACTATCGCGCGTGCGATCGAAACTCTCTGTTTCTGTCCGCCGGAAAGCTCGTTGGCTTTCTTGTCGGTCTTTTCTTCGAGCCCGAGCTGAGCTATCGCCTTGCGCGCCAGTTCTTCGCGCTCCGACTTCTTCATGCCCGCGATAGTCAACGGCATA
>DBEXQE010000320.1:0-2771 GCA_048167245.1 Christensenellales bacterium
TTTTATGTCCGCCCAAAAGTTGGCAATAATCGGGCATAGCGGGAGATATTTCGATGGAGAAATTTTTGATTATCGACGGGAACAGTCTGGCGAACAGGGCGTTTTACGCGTTGCCGCCGCTGAGCAACGGACAGGGAGTGCCTACGCAAGCGGTGTACGGATTTGCCGGTATGCTTATAAAAGCGATCGAAGAAGTCGAGCCGAATTATATCGCGGTAGCGTTCGATCTGCCTAAGCCGACTTTTCGGCATAAGCGTTACGAGCTGTACAAAGCCACGCGAAAGAAAATGCCCGAAGAACTCGGCGTTCAGTTCCCGCTTCTCAAAGAGATGCTCGGGAGAATGGATATACGCGTCGTCGAAAAGGAAGGCTTCGAAGCGGACGATATCATCGGCACGATGGTAAAGCACAGCGGAATGAAAAGTTATATAATAACGGGGGATAAGGACTCGTTACAGCTTATCGACGAAAACGTTACCGTTATGCTCACGAAGCGCGGCATAACCGAAATACAGGAACTCGACCCGGGATCTCTCATGCGGGAGTACAATTTCGTTCCGTCGCAGATAATAGACTACAAAGCGCTCTGCGGCGACAGCTCGGACAATATTCCGGGCGTTCCGGGCGTCGGCGACAAGACGGCGCAGTCGCTTATAGCGTCGTATAAGGATCTGGACGGCGTTTATGCGCATATAGACGAAATAACGGGCAAACTGAAAGACAAACTAATTAGCGGCGAAGGATCTGCGCGGCTGTCGTACGAACTCGCCACTATAAACACGGAAGTCCCGCTCGATATAAGCGCGAAAGACTGCGCGTATCCGTATCCGTTCGGGAATTCGGTGAAAAGTTTCTTTATCGACATGAAGTTCAAAACGCTTATAAAGCGCAACGACATTTTCACGCCCGAAGCGTCGGGAGTCGTTCCCGAAGAAGAGCGCAAAAAGCCGCCTTGCGAAATCCAGTCCGTCGGAAGCGTCGAAAAGCTCAGAGAAATTCTGTCGGGCGATATTAAACGGTTTGCGTTCGACGTCGGCGAGTCGATAAATTTTGCGTTTGACAACGCATGCGAAAAAAACGTCAGCATAGTGTATTCTCTGATAGACGACGGACTCGATTACGGCGCGGTCATGAACGCGTTCAAACCGCTACTCGAAAACCCCGCGGTGGAAACGGTCGTGTTCGACGCAAAAGCGCTCATGAAAACGCTCGAAGCGTCGGGGATAGAACTCAAAAACTATATCGACGTCAAGCTGATGCAATATCTCGTGGATATGAAAGTCAACTACGAGAATCTGACGAAATTTCTCGAAGCGTACGAGATATCCGAGCGCGAACCCGCGACGGGGCTTATGTATATTTGCTCGTCGCTGTCCACCGAGATCGAAAAGCTCGGCATGCACAAACTTTATTACGACGTGGAATTGCCGCTCGTGAAAGTTTTGCGCGACATGGAAAAGCGCGGTTTCAGAATAAACGCAAAAATACTCACGGATTTCGGCGAAGAATTCACTCGGAAACAGGACGAGATGAAAGAAGAAATATTTGCGGAAGCGGGCGAGAGATTTAACATAAATTCTCCGAAACAGCTCGCTAAAGTACTGTTCGAGAACATGGGCATACCGTATCCGAAAAAGAGCAGGACTTATTCGACTTCCGCCGAAATACTCGAACTTCTCGAAAAAAAGCACCCGATAGCGCGTAAAGTGCTAAGGTACAGATATTACGCGAAGCTCAACAGCACGTACGTGGACGGTCTGCGCAAACTTGCCGACCGTAACGGCATTGTCCATACGGAATTCCGTCAGACGCTTACGGCAACGGGCAGGCTTTCGTCGGTCGAGCCGAATTTGCAGAATATTCCCGTTAGGCAGGAAGAAGGGCGCAAGCTCCGCGCCGCGTTCGTCGCGAGCGAAGGCAACGTGCTGACTTCGGCGGACTATTCGCAGATAGAACTGCGGCTCATGGCGCACTTTTCGGGCGACGAGAAAATGGTCGACGCGTATCGGAACAACGAGGACATTCACGCGTCTACGGCGGCGGAAGTTTTCGGAGTAGACAAAAAGGACGTAACGAGCGATATGCGGCGCGAAGCCAAAGCCGTGAATTTCGGCATAATATACGGCATAAGCGATTTCGGACTCGGCGAGAACCTGGGGCTTTCGACGCATCAGGCGAGAGAATATATAGCCAAATATTTCGAAAAGTTTTCGGGCGTGAAAGCGTATCTGGATAAGGCGGTGAAAGTCGCCAAGGAGAACGGCTGTGCGACTACGCTTTTGGGGCGCATACGCAAGATCCCCGAACTTATTTCGTCGAATTACGTAACGCGTCAGTTCGGTGAACGCGTGGCGATGAATATGCCGCTCCAAGGCAGCGCGGCGGATATAATAAAGATAGCCATGATAAACGTGGAAAAGGCGCTCGCGGGCATGAAGTCGAAGCTGATACTTCAAATACACGACGAACTTATAGTAGACACCGCGCCCGACGAAAAGGAAGAAGTAAAGCGGATACTGAAAGAAAACATGGAAAACGCGGTCGAGCTTCTCGTGCCGTTGACGGTGGATGTGGGGCAAGGGAAAAGCTGGTTCGATTGCAAGTAGCGGAAGCACATTCATCACGCCATACGGGCTACGTGCGCCGCGTCGGCTCAATCGAGTATTTTGAAATACACTCATTCGCCGCCGCAACGCCTGTTGCCCGTCTGGCGCGCGACTGTGCTCCCGCTATGTTCCGCTATATGCAGTAATAATTTTCATTCTATAAAT
>DBEXQE010000321.1:0-6050 GCA_048167245.1 Christensenellales bacterium
CGGCGTTGTCGCCCGTAAGCATCATGACTTTCAGTCCCATGCGCTTGAAACGCTCTATCGCGTCGCGCGAACTCGGCTTTACGGTGTCGGCAAGCGCGAGCGCCCCCGCAAGCACGCCGTCCCGAGCAAAATATATCGGAGTTTTTCCGCTCTTTGCCCAAGCGTCCGTTACGCTTTTTACCGCCGAGATATCGACGCCGCAACTTTTCATGAGTCGCTCGTTGCCCGCGTTGACCGTTTTTCCGCCGACTTTCGCGCTTATCCCGCCGCCTTCCGTCATCGTAAATTCTTCCGACGGCTCGGGTCTTGCGCCCGTTTTGTCGGAGTATTCGACTACGGCTTTCGCAAGCGGATGATCCGAATTGACTTCGACGGACGCAGCGAGCGAAATAAATTCCTTTTCGTCCGATAAAGCGGCAAACACGTCGGTTACAACGGGTCTGCCGTACGTTATAGTCCCCGTTTTGTCGAGAACTACCGCCGTGATCTTATGTGCGTTTTCGAGTACTTCCGCGGACTTGAACAGTATTCCGAGCCTTGCGCCCTGCCCCGTCCCGACCATAATGGCGGTGGGCGTCGCAAGACCCAGAGCGCACGGACAGGATATCACGAGTACTGCGATCCCAATCGTGAGTCCGTAAGCAAAGCCGTAACCCAAGCTCCACCAAATGATCGCCGCGATCAGAGCTATGCACATAACGGCGGGAACGAAATATCTGCTGACCCTGTCCGCAAGTTTCGCGATCGGCGCTTTGCTCCCGCCTGCTTCTTCGACGAGTCTGACTATCTGCGAAAGAGTGCTGTCTTCGCCGACTCTTTGCACGCGCACCTTTATAAAGCCGCTCTTGACGCTCGTAGCGCCCGTAACGGCACTGCCCGCCCGTTTGTCTGAAGGTATGCTCTCGCCCGTTACCGCCGATTCGTCGACCGCCGCATCGCCCCATTCGACAACGCCGTCGGCGGCGATCGCACTGCCCGCGCGAACGGCTATAAGGTCGCCGACTTTGAGTTCCGACGCACCGACCGTGCGTTCCGTGCCGTCGGGATCGACCACGACCGCCGTTTTCGGGCTTAGATCCATAAGTTTGGTAACGGCTTCGCTTGTCTTTCCCTTACTGCGCGCTTCGAGATATTTTCCGACGTTTATGAGCGTCAGGATAGTCGCCGCGCTTTCGAAATAAAGATCCATACGGTACTTGTCCACTATATCGGTCTTGCCGTATCCCAAGCCGTAACCTATGCAGAACATTGCTATAACGCCGTACACGAGAGCGGCTCCCGATCCGACCGCGATAAGCGTGTCCATATTCGGCGCGCCCTTGAAAAGCGTTCTGAAACCTACCGTATAATATTTTGCATTTATAACGATTATCGGCAAGCAGAGCAGAAATTGCGTCAGCGCGAAGATCATCGCTCCCTGCGTTCCGTGAAACGCGGACGGCAACGGCAAGCCGATCATATGCCCCATCGAAACGTACATAAGCGGGATCAGAAATCCTACGCTGACCCACAGCCTTATCCAAGCCTTTTTTTGTTCTTCGTTTTTTACCGTCGGAGTTTCTTTCTTTTGTTTCGCTCCGATCTCCGACGCTCCGTATCCTGCGCGCTCGACTGCGGAAATTACCTGCTCGGCGGTATCGCTCTCGCTCTCCACCGTCATCGTGTTAAGTAATAAATTGACTTCTACCCGCGTTACGCCGTCGACTTTCTTCGCCGCGCGCTCTACGTGCTGAGCGCAAGCCGAACAAGTCATTCCCGTAACGTTGAACTTTTTGATCATCGCTCCTCCGAAAATGCTTCTCCGTAGATATTATGCCCTGCGACCCTGCGAAATATATTTGCAAAACGATATTCGCAAGTCGCACATATGATTGAACACTTCTTCAAATATTCAATAATATTATATACCCGAATACAAATTTTGTCAACGGTTTTCAAACGTTTTGCTTTCGGAACGCGATCTTACTTTTATACTTCATTCTGAGCTTATCGGAAATAAGAGATATGAATTCGCTCGGCGACGGCTTGTCGTACTTGCCGGAATACACGTTCGTTCCGAGAAATGCGTTTATTTTTTCGAATTTGCCGCTGTTGCACGCTACTTCTATCGCATACGAGCAAGCGCGTTCGACGCTCTTTACGTTCGCGGCTCCGAATTTTTCCGCGACTAAACCGTAAATATTCTCGGATATTCCGTCCGTTCCGTTTATGTTCCCTACTGCGATCCTAACGGATTCGCGCAGATACCTGTACCCTTTTATTTTCGACGGAAACCCGAACGACAACAGCAGATCGGCGATCTCTCCGCCGATATATGCGTCCGCGTCGAAATTTTCGGCGGTAAAATAGTAACCTTTCTCTTTCCGAGTAAAGTCTGCGCTTCCGTGAAACAGATTTCCGTTTTTCATCCTATGGTCTTCCTTTTATGTATTGCTCTGCCATTATAACACGGTTTCGACGATTCTCCCAATAAAACGACGCAATATTACATGGGGAGTTTTGAGTACTTTTGTTCCGCAATGCGGGTATATCTGGCTATTCGGGGCTTTACGGGTGTTTTTAAGGATTTTCGTGTAAAAAAAAGAGCTTCTCGTTTTGCGAAAAGCCCTTATCGGAAATCATAAACATCTCGGCTTTATCCGAGTTCGAATCTCGCCACGCGAACGGACAAACTCGTTCCGTAGCGGAACGGCAGTATCGCGAAAGAATTGTTTTCGGCGTTCGCGCTCTCCCCGCTGTCGAGCCAGACGGCATTTTTCACTTTCTTATCCGACTTGATTTTTACGCCGCCCGTTTGAGAAACGCGCGTAACGTTCGGATCCGCGTTCATGGGAACCTTTTTCACGACGGCGTAGTAATACTTTCCGTCGGTCAGAACGTCGGCGTTTTCGGCTTCGATCTCCGCCGCCTTGCAACGGTAAATAAAATTTTTATTGATCTTTATCCACTTGCCTATTTCGGATAACACGGCTTTGTCGAGAGCTTTGACCGAGCCGTTGCCCCTAAGCCCCGCGTTCAACAAAAAGTTACAGTTATAGCGTCTGCAATCGACGAGATTTTCAAGAAGTTCGCCGACCGATTTATAATTGCAATCGTTTTCCGCGTATCCCCAATGATCGTTGAGGACCTGGCACATTTCGCCCGCTCTGTGCTTATCCGAACAGTCGACGAATTCGGGCTTGCCGCGCTCGAACGTTACGCTGTCCAATTCGGGGTGTCCGACTTTCCCGAGTTCGCTGAGTCCCGTATTGTTTATTATCATGGCTTCGGGCTGATACTTTCTTATCGTAGCGTAAAGTCTGTCTTCCTGCCAATCTCCGTTCGGCTTATCCCACATTCCGTCGAACCAGAACCCGCCGACTTTGCCGTAATTTTTGCACAAAACTTCGACGCTCTTTATAAGATAGTCCACGTACGCGGGAAAATCGTTCTCGTAGTCGGGATCGTGCCAATCGAGAAGCGTATGATAAAAGAACGGAACTATCCCGCCGCGGTTGCACTCGTCTGCGAATTCGGCTATTATATCGCGACCGCAAGCCGAATGCGGCGCATCGAAATCACTCAATCCGCAAGTATCGAAAAGCGAAAAACCGTCGTGATGACGGGTCGTCAGCGTTATGTACTTTGCACCCGCGCGCTTTGCAGTCGAAACGAGATTTTTCGCCCAATTTTTCGACGGCATGAATTTATCGGCGAGCTTTTCGTAAATTTCTTTATCCACGCCGAGATAATGCCTTGCCCACTCGCCTTTTCCGAGCACGCTGTACAGACCGTAGTGGACGAATATGCCCATGCCGAGTTTTTCGAAATCTTCTACATATCCCATATTTTGCCCGCTCCTTTACAGCGTAACGCCGTTTTTCCATACGGCGATTTCGTGAAAACCGTTCTTTTCCGATGCGGTAAGTTTACCTTCCGCCGTTTGCAGAATAAGTTCAAACAGTTTATCCGCCGTAGCGTTAGCGTCCGCACCGTGAAGCAACAGTTCGCCCGCGTCGAAATCTATCCAATTCGGCTTGTTCTTTTTCAGCGCCGAGTTAGTCGAAATTTTTATAACGGGAACGGCGCTCCCGAGCGGAGTGCCCCTGCCCGTAGTGAACAGAATTATATGCGCGCCCGCCGCCGAAAGAGCCGTACAAGCCACTATATCGTTCCCCGGACCGTTGAGAACGGATAAACCTTTTTCGGTTACGCGATCGCCGTATTCCACTACGCCGCGAACGGCCGACGATCCGCCTTTTTGGACGCAACCGAGCGATTTTTCAGCCAAAGTCGATATGCCGCCCGCCTTGTTTCCCGGGGACGGATTTTCGTCTATCCGCTCGCCGTGCGCAATGTAGTACGACTTGAAGCCGTCCATAACCCGCGTCAAGCCGTCGTAAACTTCCTTTTTCTCGCAACGGGCAAGCAAAACGTTCTCCGCGCCGAACGATTCGGGAATTTCCGTCAATACGCTGCTTGCGCCTTTCTCCGCGAGTTTGTCGCTGACTCTGCCGACGAGCGGATTTGCGGTTATGCCCGACAACGCGTCCGAGCCGCCGCACTTCAAACCTATTATAAGTTCGGACACGGGACATTCGACGCGTTCGTCGCGGGAAGTTACGGCTTCGATCTCCGCGATGAGTTCTTCGCCCTTTTTAAGTTCGTCGCTTTCTTTCTGGACCGTCATGAACTTTACGCGCTCTTTGTCGTATCCCCATTCCGCAAGCAGTTTTTCGAAACTCTCGGGCGTATTGTTCTCGCAACCGAGCGACACTATCAGCGCGCCGCCGACGTTCGGATGGAGCGCAAGCCCGCGAAGAATTTTTCTCGTGCTTTCGTGATCGTCGCCGAGCTGAGAGCAACCGTAAGGATGAGTATACGCAACGGCTCCCGTTCTGCGCGACAGACTTTCGCAGATCCCGTTCACGCAACCGACTGTCGGAATTATGACTATATCGTTTCTGACCCCGATTTTGCCGTTCTTGCGCTTATAGCCCGAAAACGTACCGCCGCTATGCTTTCCGATACCGTCCGAAAACGGCTTGAATTCTATATAGCCGCTTTTCCCGTCCAGAAGCGAGCGGATATTATGCGTATGAACAAGCTCGCCCGCTTTTACGTTTTCTTTCGCAACGCCGATCGGAAACCCGTACTTTATAATTTTATCGCCCGCGGAAATATCCCGCACGGCATATTTCATATTGTCGCCGAGATCGACTTCCACGTTGTCCGCCGAATGGATCTTATAGCGGTTACCCGACATTTACGAGATCCTCCACAGCCTTTTTCATTCCCTTTTCGGTTATAGCCGCGCTGTGAGAAACTACGGCTTTTTCGAAGCCCTCGATCTGCGTAAGATCTTCGCCCCACAGCTTTACGTTCTTCATAAACGCCGAGATATCGTTCACGGCGGCTATTTCGTTTATGTACGACTGTTCGTCGTTGACCTTATCTCCCGCCGTCTTGTAGAACGCATACAGCGCCGCAAGCGAAAAAGACAGCACGTTCGGCGCTTTGCCGAATTTCTCCGCGTAATCTTTGATGCTCGGCAACACGCGCGCCTTGAACTTCGAGATCGAGTTGAGCGCTATCGAGAGCAACTTGTGGTTTAAGAACGGATTGAAAAATCTTCCGATAACTTCTTCCGCGTACTTTTCGAGATCGTCGCCCGTAAAAGACGGTATGATCTCTCCGAATATGCCCGCTTTGAAATACTTCGAAAAAGTTTCGTCTTTAACAAGTTGCTCGACCGTTTCGAAACCGCACAAATGCCCCGCGAGCACGCTCATCGTATGCGCTCCGTTGAGAATACGCACCTTGCGCGTGCGGTACGGTTGCAAGTCGTCGGTTACTATGATATCGAGTCCGCATTTATCGAAAGGTATGCTCTTTATGCGCTTGTCGGACGTTTCTATGACCCAAAGGAAAAACGGCTCGCACACGTCGGGCAAATTATCTTTATACCCCATTTTTTCGCAGAGTTTATCGGCTTCGGCTTTCGGATATCCCGAAACTATGCGGTCGACGAGCGTATCGGCAAAAACGACCGCTTTTTCCAACCACTCTAC
>DBEXQE010000322.1:0-6596 GCA_048167245.1 Christensenellales bacterium
CTATAAAAAAGGAGAAAAACAAATGGACTGCGAGCAAACGGGCATAAACTATACGGTGCAACTTTCTTACGCCGCGATCGACGGATCGGGATTATCTTACAAGCACAAGCGCGAGATACTGTTCGCGGTCTACTCTTTTCGGTGCCTTTTCGATAACGAAGAAATGCTCAAAATCGATCCGACGCTGAAAAAATACGGTTGCACTTTCGAAGCCGAAGTTACCGCTCACCCGGACTACGGAACGCACAAAGCCGAGTTCGAAAGCATTATAGCCGCAAAGGGCGCGTACGCTCCGCACGGCGGTATCCTGCTGTACGGCAAGGACGGCAGACCGACCTTGCGTTTCGACGCAGGCAGCGAAGTATGGGGAAAACTCGTTGCAAATGGCAAGATAACGGGCGATAACGCGTCCGTGCCTATAAAACCGTCGCTGTACCGAGCCGCGCTCGACGTCGTTTCGCTGAAAGGCGCGAGCGACGAGCTCAAAGCCATGTGGTATCTTATTTTCCCGTACGTCATGCTCATAGGCGCGCCGCACGAGAGCGAAATTTATTACAAACTGAAAGAAAAACTCTGCACTGACAAGGTTTTCGACGCCGTTTTAAGCAGCAGATACGGAGTCGGAGTCGCGGACAGCGTGAAAGAACTGTGGGCGGCGGAAATGCCGAACACGGTCATAGACTGGCTCGCGCCGTACATAGAATACAAGAACGAGAAAAACGAAAAGGGCGTTTCGCGCGACGTCGCCCGCTATCAGAAATGGCTCGCGGCGGGAAGATTCGCCGAAGTGTTCGCTGGTACCGAAAAACTGCTCGACACGTTCCCCGACGACAACACTCTGCTCTTGACGAATATTGCCGCGCGCATATCGCTCGACACCGTAAAAAACAACGACGAACGCGAAAAACTGCTCGAAAACACGATAGAGATGATCGAATCCGTGCTGTCCGAGCCGAACGAGAAAAAGGCGTTCTTCCTGTACTATCACGCGCTCGCGCTCGTGGGACTTAAACGGCTCGACGAAGCGCTCGACAAACTCGACGAAACGCTCGACTTCTGCCCGAATTTCGAATCCGCCCTGCTCATGAAACGCGCGATAAAAGACGCTATCGAAAAAGCCGGCGAATAAAGAACTTATTACCGGTTCTTTTTTCTCTCGTCCGCCATCTTCACGAACCATTCGACCATCGCGGGATCCGTGTGCGAGAAAAACGAACTCTGTTTTTTGTCGAGACTTGCCATGACTTTCATATCTTCGTCCGACAAAACGAAGTCGAACACGTCGAGATTCTGCTTCATTCTGTCTTTATGAACCGACTTCGGGATAACGACTATTCCGCGTTGCAGTTCCCAACGAAGTATCGCCTGCGCGACGCTCTTGTTATACTTTGCGGCGATTCTCGCGATCGTTTCATTAGTGAAAAGTCCGCCCCTGCCTTCGCCGAACGGCGCCCACGCTTCGATTTGAACGCCGTATTTTTCCATCCATTCCTGCGCTTCGGTCTGCTGGTTGAACGGGTGCGTTTCGACCTGATTTACCATGGGCTTTATGCGGGAAAACGACGCAAGGTCGACCATTCTGTCGGGATAAAAGTTCGAAATTCCGATCGCGCGGATCTTGCCGTCCGCGTACATGTCTTCGAGCGCGCGCCATGCGCCGTAGTAGTCCGCGAACGGCTGATGCAACAGCACAAGGTCGATATAATCGACTTTCAACTAGCTCTGCGCCGTGTCGATATGACGGTAGCCGACTTCCAAAGCGTCGAGAACGCACCGCTCGCATTCTTCCTTGGATACCTGATACACGCCGAATCCGAGCTGCGGCATCTTGACTCCGTTGTGCAGTGTTACGTAGTCCATTTTTTTGTTTCTCCTTATGATATGTTTTTATTTTACGGTAACATTATAGCACGGCGCGAGCCGAAAGGGAATTGCAAGTTTGTTCAGCGTATAAACTTCGGGTATATACAAAAAACAGCCGATAAACCGACTGTTTTACTCTTATGGATTGCTTCGTCGCTTTGCTTAATTCGTCATTGCGAGGCATTTATGCCGAAGCAATCCAGATGTGTTTTGCTCTTATGGATTGCTTCGTCGCTTTGCTCCTCGCAATGACGGAAAGCGGGTCGCGAGAATCAGAACGATACTTTCCGCAACGCGCAGATAAAATTTTTCACCTGTTTGGTCGGCGTCGGCGAATACAATATCCCGAACGGGATCCTATACTCCCAGTCCGCCGATACGTTGCGCAGAAGCGGATGCACGTCTTCCCACCCTTCGACCGTGATAATGGGAACGTTCTCCTGCGCCGCCCTGTTGAACGCGCTCAGATTGAACATGTCGAAATCTTCGATCTCCGTCCCGTTCGCCGCAAGAGAAGCGCGGAGCCTGTCTATGTATTCGTTCCACCCCTTTCGGATAAGCATGACTTTCCGCCCTTTCAGGTCGGACAGATCTATCTTCGCCTTTCCGCTGAGCGGGTGCGTTACGGGGATCGCGAACAGCAGTTTTTTATCGTACAGGTGAGCCGCCTTACAACCGCGCTCTTTCAGAAAACCGTCGTCGTACAGTCCCGCCACGATATCTATGTGCTTGCCGAGATTTCTCAGGATCTCGACGGAGTTTATCGGCGTGTTCTCGAACGGGATGAGTTCGATTTTGAGATACGGGTCGAACTTCTGAATTTCCGCCCACACGTCGAGCAGGAATTTGGCGGGAGTCATTATCGACGTGCCGATACGGATAGACTGCCGCTTGTCCTTGTCGTCTATCTCTTTCGCCTTTGCGATCGCCCTTACGGAATAATCTATTATATACTTCGCGTCCTGCAAAAAACATTCGCCCGCTTCGGTAAGTTGCAAGCCGTGATTAGTCCGCGCGAACAAAGTCATTCCGAGCCGTTCTTCCAAAGCGTTTATCTGCTTCATAACGGCGGTCGGCGTGATGAACAGCGCGTCGGCGGCTTTCGTGAAACTGCCGTTCTCCGCCACCGATATAAACGTCGTAAGTTGTGGATTGTACATCGTTTTCTCTCCGTCGCTTCGTATTTACTTTCGGTTACTGCCATTATAGCAAAAACCGACGCGGAAATCAAGTTTTCGGCGAGCGAAAATAATAAGCGTTATGCTTTACGCCAGGCTCGTTTTATTCAGTACTACGTTGCTTACGGCGCCGAGCCCCAAAGCGAACAGCGCTCCGCCCGCAAGGCACATGATAACGTTCAAAAAGCCCGCATTAAGCGGCGCGACCGTCGGTATCATAGTGAACAGAAGCATACCCGCCGCAAACGAGCCGACTATCGAAAGCCACAGCCTTTGCTTTGCGACAGCGCCGAGCAGAACGTCTATCGACACGAAGATCGCCGTCATGAATATTTTCGAGAACATGCAGGCAACTATACCGCCCGCGCCGAAGCCCGCCGCGGAGAACGAAAGACCTGCGATCGCGCCGCCTGTCATCGCGCCTATAAAATAAGCTGCAAACATAATGACGGCTCCCGTAAACGTTACGAGCGTTTTCGAGAAAACGTAATCGACCTTTTTTGCGCGTACGGCGAAAAGGTTTTTTGCGTATCCGCTCCTGAAATCGTCGGCGACGAATATGCACGCAAGAACGGCGACGAGAAAGTACAGCATATTTATATTGCACATGCTCGTAAGGTCCATGCCCATAGCCCCGCCGCTCACCGAGCCTATCGATTGCCATACGTTCGTAAACGAAGCCGCGACTTGCTCCCCTTCTTCGGGCGCGCCCGTCATCGTCGTCATTACGAGTATCAGAATAGGCAGCGCAAGACTTACGCCCGCCATGATATAGACGAGCGGCATCGTGAACATTCGCTTAAAATCCACTTTGAGCATACTTTTGAGTTTTTTCGCAAAGCTCTGCTTTTCGAATACGAGTCCCATTTCAGCGCTTCTCCTTCATAAGGTCGATATAGTATTCTTCCAAACCGATCTTATCGGTCTTTACTTCCGTAACCGCTATGCGCCGCTCGTTGTAAAGATACGAAACGACTTCTTCGGCTTTCACGTCGTCGTAAATGCGGATATATTCGTTTTCGAGCGTAACGCGCGAATACCTGCGCTCCAACAGCGCTTTCGTTTCGTCGACGTTTTTCGCCCGCAATGCGACGTACGTGCGGCAGTTCGCTTCGAGTTCTTCCGCCGTCATCTCGGCTATCATTTTGCCGCCGCGCACTATCCCGTAATGCGTCGCTATCTTTTCGAGCTCGCCCAAAATGTGCGACGAGATAAGGACGGTGCAACCGTAGTTGCGCGTAATGTCTAAAAGCACTTCGCGCATTATCCGCATGCCGTCCGCATCGAGCCCGTTGATAGGCTCGTCGAGTATAAGTAGTGCCGGGTCGCCGAGCAGTGCGAACGCTATGCCTATGCGCTGTTTCATTCCGAGCGAGCAGTTCTTGAATTTGTTCGACGCGGAGCCTTCCATGCGCACCGTTTTCAGAACTTTTCCGACTTCTTCTTCGGCGTTTTTTATGCCGAGATTTGCGGCTTGGAGCATCATGTTGTTCCAGACGCTGTAATTGGAAAAACACCCGGGCTGTTCTATCAGAACGCCTATTTTCGACCGTACGTCCGCGTCCTTGTAGTCGCGCCCGAACAGCTTTACAGTTCCGCCGCTCGGCACCGTAAGTCCGCAGATTATCTTTTCGGTCGTCGATTTCCCGCTTCCGTTCTCGCCTATAAAGCCGTATATCGCGCCTTGCGGGACGGTCATGTCAAGACCGCCGAGCGCCTGCTTTTCTCCGAAATTTTTGGTCAGATCTCTTATTTCTATCGCGTTCATTTCCGATAACTCCTTAATAACAGTCGCGCTTGTTCAGTATGAAAGTGCCGAGCACGTTGTACACGATCGCCCAAACTACCGAGTTCATAAGGCAGATAAAAAGCGTCAGCGCGTTGCTCGTAAGGCAAGCGTAGACCGACGAGCCGTACAGGAATATATTCAGAGCCGGCGTGTTGCCTACGACCGCCGCCGCGCCTATAACGGGGATACCCGTGCCGAGAACGAAGCAGAGCGCGATCGATATCCCGAACTTCGAGCGGAAAATTATATTTATGAAAGTGTAAAGGCTCGCCCAACCCAAGCTCATTATCATCTTTCCGAGAACGGCGCAGATAAGCGATCCGGCGTCTACCGTGAACGGCAGACCCGTGAACGCGCCCGACAGCACGCCGCCTATAAAGTAAGTTACGCACATGCAGACCATGGAAAACGCACCGAGCAACGTTTTGCTTATCATGTAGTCCTGCTTTTTCGCATGAGTCGTAAACAGTTGTTTGACGTAGCCGCTCTTGTAGTCGTGTCCGATGAATATCGAAACCATTATGCCGCCGAATATGAAAACCATATTCATATTCGCGTATTCGCCCATATTGTTTATGACGTACAGCGGGTCATTCGCGGCTATTATCTGCCAGGCGTTCGAAAACATGCCCGCCGTTTCGCCGTCGCCGCCCGTTGCGCCCATCGACACGAGCGCGGGAATGACCGCGGCGATAATAAGAAAAATATACAGCAGCGGCGTATGGAACAGACGGTAAAAGTCCACGCCGAGCATGCCTTTGAGCCTTGCGAAAAAGCCCGGCTTATAGAATTCGAGTTCGCGCGTATTTTCCATTTATGTTCTCTCCTTTCGGCTCATTAGCTCTATATAGTATTCTTCCAGACCGACTTTGTTTTTTGTAACTTCCGAAACCGACTGCCCGTTTTCGAGCAGGACTCTTACGATATCTTCGGAGTCATCGACGTCGTAAACGCGGATAAAGCCGTCTTCCGATCTTACGTTTCCGAACTTCCCGCGCAAAACGGCGGTCGCCCTTTGCCCGTCCTTTACTTTGAGCGACACGAACACGCGCGAACGCGCGTCCATTTCCGCGGCGGAAAGCTCTTGTATCATTCTGCCCCGGCGGATAATGCCGTAGTGCGTCGCTATCTTTTCGAGTTCGCCCAAAATATGCGACGATATAAGGACCGTGCAACCCAAATTCCGCGTAATGTCGACGAGTATCTCGCGCATTATCCGCATGCCGTCCGTATCGAGTCCGTTTATAGGCTCGTCGAGTATAAGCAATGCGGGGTCGCCGAGTAACGCCATCGCTATGCCTATGCGCTGTTTCATTCCGAGCGAACAGCTCTTGAATTTGATATGCGCGTTGTCCTCCATGCGCACTATTTTAAGCACGCGACCGATCTCTTCCGCGCGGTTTTTGAGTCCCAGATTAAGCGCCTGCATCATAAGATTCGCCCATACGCTCGAATTCGGAAAGCACCCCGCGCTCTCGATAAGCGCGCCAACGCGAGCGCGTACTCCCGCGTCCGAATGCTCTTTGCCGAACAGTTTTATCTCGCCGCCGTTCGGCACGAGATGCCCGCAGATGAGTTTTTCCGTCGTGGACTTGCCCGAGCCGTTCTCGCCGATAAAGCCGTAAATCGCTCCTTGCGGAACCGTCATATCAAGGTGATCCACGGCGTACATCCCGCGGAAACTTTTTGATAAATTTCTGATCTCTATTGCGTTCATTCCATATCTCCCGTTACCTGACCTTATTCTATAAAACAAAAGTTTATTT
>DBEXQE010000323.1:0-3536 GCA_048167245.1 Christensenellales bacterium
GACTCGCCCGTACCCTGCCCGAGCCTTGCTACGGTATCGAACACGGCGTTGTGATTTCTTATCTTCGCTTTCCGCGACGCCGTCATCGAATCGCAGTAGCACTTGCGGATAATGCCGTTTTCGAACTTGCCGACGTGTACGCCGTATTCTTCCGAAAATTCTTGCAGGCTCTTTCCTTGCAGACAACCTTTCGCCACAGCGAGCGTGGCGCGAGCGTCTTCTTTCGGGTCGTGCGCGGAAAACTCAACTCCGTATTTTTCGGCGAGCGACGACAGCGAATGTTCGTCGTTCTCGCCGCTGAGCGCATTGTAGATAACGTTCGTATCGAGAAAATCGAACGACGGCGGAACGATCGAAAACTTCTTGCAAAGATCGACTATCATGCGCAGATCGTTCTCGAACGCATGCCCGATCACGAGCGTCCCGCGGGAGATCGCGCCGAGAACGGAATCCGAATACGCGCCGAACAATTCTCGCTTTTTAAGGTCTTTCAGCTTGAACGGGAATTTCATATCGGGACCCGCGAACTTCTCGTCGATCCCCGGGTTTATTATGACGTCGTACGCGCTCTGCAATTCGAAATCTCCGTCCGCCCGGCATACTCCCGCCCAGCACACGGACCAATAGTGTTTCGTATTGTAAAGCTCGAAATCGAGCGATATGATCTTCTCGTAATTCATAGGTATATTTTTTTGTTAACCTCATCCGTCGCGTCGGTCGCTATCGCTTTGCGACACGCCACCTTCCCCTAAAAGGTGAAGGCTTTTTCGAAAGATAATTCGTCATTGCGACCGAAGTGAACGATACTACTCCCACTTGTCATTTCGACCGAAGTGAACGGTAGTGAACGAAGCGGAGAAATCTCTCGAAATTTTTATTTTTATAAATGATAGAATAGTTATAATACCATATTATAAAGATAATTTTTGAGCGATTTCTCGACTTCGTGCCTTTCGGCACTCCGCTCGAAATGACAAACCGGGGGATATACTCCCGCTCGAAATACTCGCCTTTGGCTCGTGGCGTTCGCAATCTTCGATTGCTCGGCTAAGGACAAGGCGGCGGAGACGGGTGTAATAATATATAAATTTAGGCGGTGCGGGTGCGTATAAACAGCCCAAGGCGGCGGAGAGTGGTGCGGATTTTCGCAACAGTCGACACGGCGGCGAATGAGTGTATTTTGACATACTCGATTGAGCCGACGCGGCGAACGTAGCCCGTATATGCGCCCGGATACGCCGCCGTTATTTCAAGAGCTTTACAAGCAGCTCGTTCACCACTTTCGGGTTGCTCTTTCCCTTAGTCGCTTTCATTACCTGCCCCACGAAGAAAGCGGTAACTTTTTCGTTGCCCGCGCGGTAATCGGCCACGACTTTCGGGTTCGCGTCGATGATGCCTTTCAGAACGGCTTCTATTTCGCCGCTGTCGTTGTTCTGTTTGAGCCCGAGCTTTTCTACGGACTCTTTCGCGCTCTTATCCGTGAGCCATATATCGTCGAGTATCTGTTTGGACGCGACGAGCGAAACCGTCCCGTCGCCGACGAGCGTCAATATATCGTTCAACTGCTCGGCGTTTATTCCGACCACAACGTCTTCCGCGCCTTCGGTCTTGCCCTTGCGCAGGATCTCGCTCATTATATAGTTGGACGCTTTTTTCGGGTTCGCGCCCGCCTTTACGGTTTCGTCGAACAGATCCGCGATCTCCTTGTCCTGCGTCAAAATCTTGGCGTCGTAGAGCGGCAACGAAAGCTCATCCGTGTAGCGCGCTATTCTCTCGCCTTTAAGTTCGGGGATAGACGAGCGTATCCTGTCGACTTCTTCCTGCGGCAGAACTACGGGCATAAGGTCGGGTTCGGGAAAATAACGGTAGTCGTGTGCGTCTTCTTTTCCGCGCATCGAATACCCTTCGCCCTTGTTGTCGTCCCAGCGGCGCGTTTCCTGCTTTATCTCTCCGCCGCTCTCCAAAACGTCGATCTGACGGTTCGTTTCGAAGATTATCGAGCGCCTTGCCGACGAAAACGAGTTTAAGTTCTTCGTTTCCGTTCTCGTGCCCAACTTTCCGCTTCCGACTTTCGCAACGGACAGATTGACGTCGCACCTTAGCGAGCCTTCCTGCATTTTCACGTCCGAAACGCCCGTATACTTCAAAATGCTTTTAAGTTCGTCGAGAAAAGCCAGAACTTCGTCCGCCGAGTGCAGGTCGGGTTCGGTTACTATCTCCATGAGCGGAACGCCGCAACGGTTGTAGTCCACGCGCGTAATGCCGCCTTCGTGAATGAGCTTGCCCGCGTCTTCTTCCAGGTGTATGCGGTTTATGCGCACGCTCTTTTTCTCGCCGCCTATCTCGTATTCGACAAGCCCTTTCCCGCAAAGCGGCAAATCGTACTGGCTCGTCTGCCACGCCTTGGGCAGATCGGGGTAAAAATAATTTTTTCTGTCCCACTTCGAGTAGCGCGAAATTTCGCAGTTCATCGCAAGCCCCGCTTTGACCGTATATTCCACGGCTTTTTTGTTCAAAACGGGCATGACGCCGGGAAATCCCGAACAAATCGGACAGCAATGCGTATTCGGTTCGCCGCCGAACACGTTCGCGCACGAGCAGAATATCTTTGATTCCGTTTTAAGCTCGCAGTGTATTTCAAGTCCTATCGTAGTTTCGTAACCGCTCATTTTTTATCGTTTTCTCCTATTTCGAGATGCATATGCCTTCCGCAAAAGTAAACAAAGTTTTCTCGTCGAACGCCCTGCCTATGATCTGAATACCCACTGGCATACCGTCGGGCGCAGTGCCGCACGGAACGGAGATCGCGGGAAGTCCCGCAATGTTCACGGGGACCGTGTAGATATCTTCGAGATAAACTTTCGTATAGTCTTTCGTCTTGTCGCCCGCCTTGAACGCCGTTGTCGGCGCGGTGGGTCCTATCAAAGCGTCGCACTTCGAGAGCGCTTTTTCGAAATCTTTTTTGATAAGCGTTCTTATCTTCGACGCCTTTAAGTAGTAAGCGTCGTAATAACCGCTCGACAGCACGTAGTTGCCCGTCATTATGCGGCGTTTGACTTCCGCTCCGAAGCCCTGCGTTCGGCTGTTGTAGTACAGCGAATAAAGGTCGTCGTTGTCGGCTCTGACGCCGTATTTCACGCCGTCGAAACGCGCGAGATTGCTTGCCGCTTCCGCGCTCGACAGCACGTAGTATGTAGCGAGCGCCGCGGGAAAGCTCTCTATGTTGACTTCCACGATCTCCGCGCCGCGACTTTCGAGCAGTTTAACGGCTTTCATTATCTCGTCTTTTACTCCCTTATCGAGAGCGTCGCCGAAATATTCGCGCGCAAGACCTATTTTCTTGCCCTTAACGTCGGTCGAATAGTCCGAGTAGCGCTTTTGCGTGCGCTCGGACGAAGTCGAATCCTTTTTGTCCTTGAACGCGAGAATATCGAGCATATACGCCGCGTCCTTGACCGTGCGCGTGAGCGGTCCTATCTGATCGAGCGACGACGCGAACGCAACGAGTCCGTAGCGCGACACGAGCGAATAAGTGG
>DBEXQE010000324.1:0-11437 GCA_048167245.1 Christensenellales bacterium
TCATATATATAAGGAGAAGAAAAAATGAAAAAGCTACTTGCGTTATTGCTCGGATTGTGTATGGCGTTCGGAAGCGCGGCTTGCAATTCGAACAGGAAAGGGTCTAACGATCCGAACGTTTTGGACGTTTACTGCTATATAGCGGGCTACGGAGACACGTGGCTCACGAACCCCGAAAAGACGGGTGTTTTGGATATTTTTCAAAACGAACCTTGGGTTAAAGAAAAATATCCCGATTTAAAGGTCAACTACTCGTCGAACGGCGAAGCGTCGTTTGCGAACAATAAACTTTACAACCAAAAATCGAATACGACGGATTTGTTCTTTTCGTCTTGGTTCGGTGACGTTCCCGAAAGCCTTATGGTGAATTTGACGGATGCGGTTTATTTGACCGACGCGCCCGATAAAATCGGAACCAAAATAATGGATATGTTGCCCGACGACGTAAAAGCGTCATTGGAGAGAAACGACGTAGCCGAGAGAAACGACGGATACGATAATTATTACACCGTTAAAGCGTTCTCGTCGTTTTACAGCTTTATGTACAACAAAAAGTTCCTTGCCGCGCTCGAATTGCAGTTGCCCGTTACAACAAAGGAATTTGCGGACGCTTGCGTAAAGGCGGAAACGGTCGGCTACAAGTATACCGTAAGCGGGCAGGAACAGACGAGCAAAACGGGGCTTATGATGAGCGCTAAATCAAGCTATGTGCAGTATATGTTCCCCGTATTTTGGTGCCAATACGAGGGGATGGAAAATTATCGCAATTTCTTTTTGGGAAAGAACTCGGACGATGAAATTACCGCGGAGAATTTTAAGCAAAAAGGAAGATACCGCGCGTTTCAGACTATGGAAAGCATAGTCAAAAAACACGCTTGGATGAGCGCCGGCGAGTCGGATCACACGAAAGCGCAAAACGAGTTTCTGCTCGGCAACGGACTGTTCCACTGGAACGGCGATTATTTCACTACGGAAATGGCTAATCAAAGAGCCGTCAACGAATCGCGTTTCGGCGTAAAAGACGAGATAGGAATGATGAGCACGCCGGTTATGAGCGATATAGTCGAAAAGCTTTCGTTCTACGACGAGGAGCAAGGCTTTTTCGAAAACGAAAGAGTTTCGGGTTATTTTACCTCGACCGAAAAGCCGTTTCATAAGCTCGACGCAGGCAGACAGGCGTACTACGATAACATTTTGGCTTCCGTTATACGCGAAATCGACGCGGGCAAGTCGTATGCGGAGTCCGACTTGAAAAACACGGTTACCGAAAACGATTGGAAAATAATAAAAGACGCGCGCGCATATAAAGGTTTTTACAGCGACAGCGCGGAAGAAGCCGTAATTCCGTCGGGATCGCCCGCGAAAGAACTCGCGTCGGACTTTTTGAGATTTATGTTTACGGAAAAGGCGACGAGAGCGTTTTCCGAAGCGTCGAAAGGATTGTCTTTCCCCGTTAAATACTACGAAAATCTTTCCGCTTCCGATTACGACGAAGCTACGAAAGATTTCGAACCCGAAGCCGCGGATAAGTTCGACCTTATGTACAAGTCGGGAGCTACGTATATTCCGAGCGACAGAGCGTTCCCTTTGGGGCGCGCGGGACTCGAAAAGTACAATTACAGCGGGAACGAGGGCTTGAATTTCGTTACGTCCGGTTCGTCGTACACCGACCCCGAACAGTTCTTTTTGAACGATATTCTGTACTACACGGGCGACAACATAGGCAACTGGAATTCGCTTTTGAGACTGGCGGGCATTATGTAAGATACAAAGCGGAGAAATAAAAATGAAAAGAAAAAACACGAAACGAAAATGCGGGCGCGCGATTAAGTTAGCGATAACGTTTGCTCTCGCGGTATTGACGGCATTCTCTACGCTGTCGCTTGTCGGGTGTAAAAAAGGCGGAAGCGGCGGCGAAAGTTCGGCGACGCTTGCCGACGTGGATATTTGGTCGACTTACGCTACGGAACTCGTTTGGCGCGACGTCGGAGAGTACGACAAAGTAAAGTTTCCCGCGAATATTTCGCTCGAAGCAGTCGGCGGCGAAACGGAATCGGCGCAGATAATAATGACGACGGGCAACAAAGCCGTAGACGCTTACGACGTTACCGTAACCGATTTGTATGCGGGCGAAGAAAAATTCGATAAGTCGAATATAGCGGTTTACTGCGAAAAATACATAAACGTTGCGGCGACGGAATACTACACGTATAACGGTTACTGCCCCGACGCGCTCGCGCCGTTTGCGGGCGTAAAAGCCGCAAAAGAGAACGTTATAGCGAAAAACAGCAATCAGGGGCTGTATATATCTTTCAAAGTTCCCGAAAATCAGAAAGCGGGCGAGTATTCGGGTGCGCTTACCGTAACGATAGGCGGCGAAAGCAAAACAGTTCCCGTATCTCTTACCGTCGCGCGCGCTTCTATAGGAGTAGAAAACCACTCGAAAAGTTCGTTTTCGGTAAAGTGGGGGCACGGCAGGGGCGAACTGGACACTACGGAAGATATGACGGATAAGTATATAGATTTTCTTATGGAATACAGGCTCGGCGCGAACCACATATTAAACAGCACCGCGGGCACGGATAAGGAAATCTCGCTTTGGGCGAAAAAGGCGTGCGCTCTCGCGAAGAACCCGAAATGCGTGAGTTACGGAATACCGTATAATTCGGTCAATATAAAATCGTTTGAAATCACGTATTCGGACGGCAGAAAATGCAAGATCGAAAAAGAAGAAGCGTTTGCGGTATACGACGAACAAAATCTCGAAAAATATTTTACGGCGTTCTTTTACGAGGGCTTGAAACAAAACATCGATCCGTTCGAAAAAGCGTTTTTCAAGGGCGTCGACGAGCCGTTTATGTGGTATCAGGACGATGCGGTAATAATGATTGACTCGTACATCGTTAAGCGGTGCAAAGACAAGGCGATAGCCGCCGTTTCCGCCGACGCTTCGATCGAAAATAGAGAACTTTTGGGCAAAATGATCGAGAGTTTGCGCGCGTTGCCGCACGTTATCACCGAAAAAACCGCGCCTACTATGTATTCGAAAGATCCGTCGGTCGACCCTTACGGGTTCGATCCCGAGGTAATGGATTTGGTTATGTGCCCGTATTTCAACGTGCTTAACGGAGAGTCGGACAGAGAAGCTTTCAGGCTTTTCGAGAGTAACGAACTTTGGTGGTACGGCTGCAATACGCCGACCGCGCCGTTCCCGACGTACCATTTGGGTAACACGCTTTTGTCTCCGCGTCTTTGCTCGTGGATGCAGGCGCAGTACGGTATAGTCGGAAATCTGTATTGGGCGTGCGATTATTACCGCGGCGCGAACGACGACGGTTCGAACTGGCTCGAAGATTACTACGAGGGCGACGGTATGAGAAACTCGAATACTTTCGGCGAAGGGTTTATAATGTATCCCGGCAAAAAGTACGGCGTGGACGGACCGCTTTCGTCGCTTCGGCTCGAAGCCGTTCGCGACGGACTCGAAGAATACGAAATGATATACAAGCTTAAAGAGTTTTACGGAGAAAAGGGCTATTCGGAAGACGAAGTAATGAATTTGCTGTACGAAACTATGTACGGCGGGTCGAGAATAAACACGGACATAACGGGCGGCGTTTTCGCGTCGGCTCGCGAAAAGCTCATAGACTATTTGGAGCTTGCTTCGTCGTCCGCGAACGTTATGATTGCTGATATAGGCACGTCTCGCGATAAAGCAGTGTTCGACATATATTGCGCCGACGGTCATACTTTGGACATAAGCGACGGCGCGAACGTTACGGCGAAAGACGTAACGGGCGGAAAGCTTTATACGGCGCGAGTAACTTACGGCGGCGCGAAATTCTTCGAGATTAAAACCGAAATCGACGGAGAAAAATATTCGGCGTCGTTCCCGATGTACGAGTCTGCCGTGTTCGTGGGCGCGGAGTCGCTTAAAGACGCCGTAAACAAAGATTCTCATTCGCTCGGTTGCGATTTGTCCGTTTCTCTTGTAAGTGCCGCCGACTTAAACCCCGAAGAAACGGAGCAAAAATATCTGAAACTTTCGCTCGGAGCGTCTGCGGCAAGCGGAACGGAAAGCTCGGGCAGAGAACAGAGAGTTCGCATAGAAGGCGACTTGTTGACGAATAACATAACGAATTCGACCGTTAAAGTCGTTATAGAAGTGTTCAGCTCTTACGACGAAGATATTTCCGCGACGCTGTATTATAAAGGTTCGAAAGCTACGTCTTTGGTAACTCCCGCGGACACCGTTTCGCTTAAAAAGGGCATAAACACGCTCGTGTTCGATTTGTCGGGCGACATACGCGAGAGAATGGGAAAACTTTCGTATCTAATGCTGTCGTTCGGGAATAAGGGCGACGCCGCGAGAGACGGCTTGTATATCGTCGGTATGACGGCGTACGGAAACTGATTTAAGGAGAATAAATATGAAAAAATTCATTGCTCTGTTGCTTGCCGTCGCCGCTACGTTCCTATTCGCGTTTTCGGCGGTCGGTTGCAGTAAGAAAAAAGAAACCGAAACGCCCGCGCGCAGAGACGTCGTTTTCGACGGCTTCGAGGAATTCGAAAAAGATTTTTTGACTATAAGATTTTTGAACAATTTCGGTAAGATAAATATAAACTACGACGAAAAGTACGTAAAGTTCGGAAAAGGTTCGGCGAAGATTGAGCCGAGCGGCGGAACTTTCGAAACGGCGACGCCGACTTTCGTTTTGCCTACCGTTTCGGCGCGTTACGGCTACGATTATTCGGACTTTTCCAAAACCGAAAAGATTTCGGCGTGGTTTTATAACGACGAAGAAAAGGATCTCACCGTCGGCATAGGCTTGCAAAAGGGCGAGTGGATCAACGGTCAGTGGTGGGATAAACTCGACAAAACGAACGCCGTGTATTATACGCTTAAAAGCGGCTGGAACTATATCGAGTATCTTGTCGAGCCGCAATATCTCGCGTGTCAGGAGAATTTCGACGTTAAGAACGTGCAGGGATTGTTTTTCGAGTTCGAATACGCGGATCAGTTTGCCGACGTTCCGGTAATTTATATGGACGATTTGCGGCTGCACTTTTCCGAAAACGAGATAACGGGGCGCAAAATATCGCTCAAAGCCGACGCGGAAAACGGCGTTTGGGAAGTGTCGGATTTCGAGAATGCCGAACAAACTTTGTTTTGGTATATGCGCGCGAGCGACGCTTCGTATCAGCGTCTTAACGCTCGGATAGTCAATGCGTCGAAATATAATACGGTAGCGGCAAGCGGCTATAACGTGCTCGAAGTGGTTGCGCACCCGTCGACGGGCGGCGGCTGGCCGAGAGTATCGCTTTCCGCAAACGTAATTCGAAAAGTAATGGAAAGCATAGGGCAAGACGTTATCGACAATCCGAACGCTTACGAGTTCAAGTTCGACTATTTCAACGCGAGTCCCGTAACGTTTTCGTATCAGGTGCTGTATTTGCCCGAGTCGGCGACGAACACAGTCAACCCGTGGCAGAATATGAACGGCAAACCGTATGCGTGGCAGTCGTATTCGATAAATCTTTCTAAAATCAACGAGACTTTGGCTACCGCGACCTTGAAAGACGGCGAAGCTCAAAGCAGTCTCGATTTCGTTACCGCGCCGTGTTCGGTGGTGTTGTCTGGAACGGGTTACAACGTTTTGGACGACTCGAACGACAGAGTTTATTTGGTTGATAATTTCCGTATAGAGAAAATCGTAACGGGAGCTAATTGAAAAATATAAAAACAGGGGAGATAGAAAAATGAAAGACAAAGTAAGAAAAATCGGTCTTATCGCGGTTTTGGCGCTTATCGTTTTGTGTTTCGCGTGCGTTGCTTTCGCGTGCGGTAAAAAAGACGGCGGCGCGGGCGATAACGGCGACGGCGATACTCCGTCGACTGCGACGCTCGTAGATTTCGAGAACGAAACGAAAGATATCGAATACGGGAGCTCGTACACCGTTATAGGAACGGTTTACGATACGGACGGCAACGCATATTCCTTGACGGCGTCGGTTAAGGATTGCGACGATAACGCCGTTACGGACAATCCGTTTACCGCGAACAAGTCCTCGTACACGGTTGTATACAAGGTTTCGTTCAAGGGTGAAGATAAGACGAAAACGGTTACGCTGAACGTGTGCAGTAGACCCGTAATTAACGTAGACAAGACGGAAAGAACGTACAATTTGGGAATTTTGCCGTATTCCGTGCCCGAAATCACGGTAAACGACGCTTTGGACGGCGAAATCGAAGATTACGTAAAGGAAATTTGGTACAAAGACGTTTCGGGCGACGTTAAAACGTTGTATAACGGAACGGCGGCGACTTTCGCGCCCGATAAAACGGGTGAATATTATCTGAAAATCACGGCGACCAACAGTAAGGGCTTTTCGAACGAAGTCAAAATCAAATTCACCGTTAAAGAAGCCGTAAGAGATTTTATTCCGTCCGAGAATACTGCGAAAGATTTCTATAAAGACGCCACGCGTTCGACGTTTGTAGCCGCCGCCGATATTCCGACGACTTACGAGGACGGGGACGGCGAAACGCAAAGCATAGACAATTCCGTCGGATACGACGGCGATGCGCTTAAAATGGATATGGGCAGCGGAAATATTCCGTATATCCGTTTTCCGCTTTCGGCGAGCGAGATCGAAAGTCTGTCTTCAACTTACGCGACGGTAAAATTCAGTTGGCTTGCGGTCGGAAATACCGCGCCTACGAATAATCACGGAAACGGTTCGTTCGACGGATTGATTTCCGCCGCCGACATAAAAGGCGCTTTGCCTATGAACGTATGGCAGACTGCGGAAATAACTTTGCAAAAGTTTGCGGAGATTTTGCGCGCGGTCGATAACGACGATAACACGCTGTTTTTGTTCCGCCCGTGGATAAGCGGCGCCGCTAGGTTCGATTTCTATCTCGGAGAAATAACTCTCGAAGAACCTAAGCCGCTCGAAGCAAAAGATTTGATAGCTTCCGCAAGTACGGCAAAATATTTCTATAACGGCAATGCGCTTTCCTCGTTCGTTGATAAAGCCGATATACCGACCGTCGGAATTAACAATGCGGTCGGTTATTCGGGTAATGCGCTCAAAATAAATATGGGCACGGGAAATATTCCGTTCGTTGAATTTTCGCTAACCGCCGCCGAATTCGAATCTATTAAAAGCAATTATGTCGGCGTACAACTTAGTTATCTCGTCGTTCCTTTAACCGCGAATACACCTACGAACAATTCGGGAGACGGATCGTTTGCGGGGCTTATCTCGGCAACGGGAATTGGCAAAGATCAAAGATTGCCTTGCAATATTTGGCAAACTTGCGTAATTGCGCTCGACGATTTTATCGAAACTATGGGTGAAAACCCGACAGACTGGAAAAATAAAGACAATAATGCGTTCCTGTTTCGCCCGTGGATTGGCGGCGGCGATAAATTCGATTTCTATCTCGGCGATATAAAATTCCTGAAAACGGCTTATTCGAATTCCGTAGAAATTTCTTCGGCTAAGCAGCTGTACGATATTTCGGCGGCGGTCAAAAGCGGTATGACGCTTAGCGACATAAGCTATACGCTGACCGAAGACGTTACGATCGACTGCGATTTTACTCCGATATCGAATACGTTTGCGGGAAACTTTACCGTAGCAAGCGGCAAAAAGATTTATGCTCTTAACTGCGGTACGACTTTGCCGACGGTTTTCGCGGACTCCGCAATAAACGACGGCATAACCGTGGAAACAATAGTTTCGGGACTTACCGTTACGAAAAATACGGTAGACAGAGTTAATTATAGAAATTCGAGAGAATTTGCTTCGAATAGCGACGTTACTTTCGATAAGAAAGATTATGCGGGAGATTTTATAAAGTTTACGATAAATACGGGTTCGGCAGCCGTAATTACATTGAATTATACGAAAGCCGAATTGCAAGCAATGCTCGATTCGGGTAAATATACCAGCTTGCGTTTTGGTTACTATTTCGATTGCGATGTTGATTCGATTCATAATAACGCTACCGTTACGTTGTTTCGTAGCGAAAATATTGCGATCGTTAAAGAATCTTGGGTAAACCTAACGGTAAAACTTAGTGCTGTAATTTCGGCAATGGCTGAAGATACAAGTAAAGAATTGACCGTTGTTAGACCCTATTTCAGTAATCAAACTAAAAGCGATTTCTATCTCGGCGATATAGAAATAATATACGAGGACAGAATATTTTTAATGACCGAACAGTTTGTGGATAGTTTTTATGCTAAAACACAGGAAGGAGTATTAAGTAAAACAGCCGATTTTATACTTAATAAAGATTTGCCTGATAAGGAATATTACAGGGGCAACGCGTTGAAATTGAGCACCGTAGGTTCTGGAAATTTTATTTTTATCAAGCCGTTTTTAACTTTGGGTGAGCTTAAAGCGATAAAAGATAATTACAGCGCAATAGAATTTAATTTTTATGTTACGATTACGGGAAAGCAGAATGCTTATATTTCCAATAGCAGTAATACCGCAAATCCCAATAATTTCTGTTCGCTTGCGGGAATTTCCGGTAATTTGCCCGGCAATACGTGGACGAAAAAAACGATAACCATAGAACAATTGATTGCTTCTATGGAAAGCGTTATTACTCGTAACACGACAACTATCGACGATGATGGCGATACCGCATTTTTCGTATCCATTTATCGCGATGCTCGTCAGCAAACATCGAGCGGTTCCGAAAATCTCGCTTATACGGATCCTCCCGACTTCTATCTCGGCGATATAACGCTTATACCAAAAACGGCAAACTGAAAAAATAACGACTTAAAGGGAAAACGCATATTATGTTTAAATACAGTTTAAGGCTTCAACTGCCGCCGAACGTAGATTTCGCCGAACGGCTCGATAATTTGCTTGACTTTTGCAAAACGGCGAAAGTTGACGAAGTTATTTTCTTTATTCGCAGCGAAGAACTCAATTCGGGGCACGTTACGATAGAAGAAGCAAAACCTTATATCGAAACGATAAAGAAAGCTCGCGAGCATTTGAAAAAACTCGGCATAAAGGTTTCGCTGAATCCGTGGATGACGATAGGGCATTACGACGGCGGCAAAACGTTCAAGTCGGGGCAGAATTTTCGCGGTTTTGTGGGCGAAAACGGCTCGGAGTGCAAAGTGGTCGTGTGTCCGTCGGACAAAGAGTGGCAAAAATACTATGCGGAGCTTTTGAATTTCTATGTCGAAACGCTTTCGCCGGACGTTATTTGGCTCGAAGACGATTTTCGTTTGGCGGGGCACAGGTCGGATAAACCGATAAAGCTCGGCTGTTTCTGCGACGAGCATATGAAGCGGTACAACGCTAGGCTCGGCGCGAATTACGACCGTGAAACTTTCGTAAAGCTTTTGGCAACGGACTTAAAAGTTCGCAAAGCGTATTTGGATATATGCCGCGAAACAATGGAGAGCGTTTTCGAGTATATCGCGGAAAACGTGAAAGGACAGCGGCGTTTCGGATTTATGACGGCGGGCGCGTGTTTCGAGACGGGCAAAAGATTCGGCAAAATGTTCGATATTCTCTCGTCGGGCGGCAGAGAAAAACCGCTCAACCGCCTAAGCCCGTGCTGTTCGCGTCAGAACGCGCCGCAGCTTTACGGACGCGGCGTAAACATAATTATGATGCTTAACAGATTTTTGACGGGCGACAAAGCCGACTGCGTAACCGAAATCGAAAATTTTCCGCACACTATGTATACGAAAAGCGTCAAATTCGGAAGATTTCAGCAGTTAAGTTCCGTTCCGTCGCTTTTGACGGGCACGACTCTTTCGATTTTCGAGTTCAACGGCAACGGAGTCGTGAATTACAAGCGGCTTGCGGATATGTACGCGGGCATTAAACCGTATTTGAGCGCCGTGTCCGATTTGCGCCTTTCGCCGTTCGACGCTACGGGCGTAAACGTGCTCGTAAACGAGAATGTGTCTTATTCCGCGAAAATTCCGTCGGGCGATTATGTCGGTTATTTCGATACGACGGGCAAATTTACGGCTTGGTTCGAGCTTTTGGGCATAAACTGCCGCTATTCGGACGATTTCGATATGAAAAATAAAGCCGTCGCGATAAGCGGGGACGTTCTGCGGTCGTTGCCGCCCGAGCGCGTCAGAAAACTTTTCGCGGACAATTTCGTTATAATAGACGGCGGCGGCGCGGAAGCGCTGTTCGAAACGGGGCTTAACGATCTAATCGGCGCGAAAGATTGCGAGACTTTCGTCGAGCGAAACAGTATTCATACGTTCGAAGAAATCGCGTCGGACGAAAAAATACAGGGGATTTCGAAAATGCGCGCGACGAGCAATTACAGCGCGGGCGATTACGTAAGAATCGATTACGGCGATACCGAAATCAAGGCTTTTACCGTAATAAAAGATTACGAAGAAAACTTTTTCGGTTGCGGAATTACGGCGGCGCGCAACGCGCTCGTTTTGCCGCATAAAATCCCGAATTCTCCGCCGTACGCGCTTTATCACCCTTTGCGCGAATACGTTATAAAAAAAGCGCTCGAAGAGTCCGAGCGTTTGGCGAACGAAACTTTCTTTATAGAAGAAGAAAACGTCGCGCCGTATTCGTTCTCGCGCGACGGGAAAACGTATCTTATGTGCGTTAATTTCTGCGACGACGATTACGGCACGATTCATATCCGCACGGGCAAGAAATACAAAAGCGTTAAAATCATAACGCCGTCGAACCCGACCGAACATATCGCAAACGCCGACTACCGCGACGGTACTTATATAATAAGCGAAAATTTAGGCGGCGAAGAAAGTTATTGCGTGATATTCTGTTAACTTATAAGGGCGATTGTTTCGATCCCTACGCTAACGATCGGGATTTGGCGATTTATTACGCGCTCAGATTTTTGAAATAGCTTTCAAGCCGTGTAACGTGATTATAACAGCGATGTGCAATATGGCAAATGCTCGATTGTCAGTCAAATTAACAGTATCCATAAAAATGTGTTGCAGTCTTGATACAAGTGCGCCGCTTCGCGTCGCAGGCAAGCGCACGCCTCGCAACCGACCTACCGAACCGAAAAAACACACCGAAACAGAACCGAAAAAACCTTTACTCGGTAAATAGGAACTTGTACCCCATACTTGAAATACTCGGGCGGCACGCGCAGGCTTTCCGTGCTCGCCCGAGTGTTTCCGCAAATATATTTTCACTGACAGCGATTGCAATATAGCAGTCGCTGTTTTCTTTATGCCGCATAAGCCGTTTGTTTTGACTTGTACGCTTTTTGTCATACTTCGACGATTACTTTCCGTTGCCGACGTTTATCTGCGTTTACGGCACGTTTTAAGCCGTTTTGCAAATATCCTGTTTGATTTGCCTTTTCGGTTTTCGGTCGGTAGCACAGATAAAAGCGTAAGTCAACGGAAAAAACTTTCGCTTAAAAGTCGAA
>DBEXQE010000325.1:0-11581 GCA_048167245.1 Christensenellales bacterium
AATATCGGGTATGAAAGTAAAGTACGTTCACGGTACATATAACGACGTTCAACAGCTTTGGACGGGCGATTACGAAGAATACGACGCCATTATGCTCAGCGATTCCGTGGTATACGGAAAATATCCCGGCGGTTTGGAAAAGGCGGTTTCCGACGACGTATTCTGGGATCTGACCGATTATGTCGAAGAAACTATGCCTAACTATATCGAAACCATAGATACCGTTACGACGGATGATATAGAAAAATACGTCAAAACGGACAGCGGTAAATATATAGGCATATACAATGTTCCCGTATCTACGCAGGGACCGTGGTACGGCTACGTCGTTCGCAGAGATTGGCTCGAAATTTATCAGAAAGCTCAAAGCATAATCAACGACGGCGACGCGGTAAAAGATCTCGTTACTTACGACGATTGGGAGAATTTCCTTACTTATGTAAAGAATAATCTCAACGGCGGAAAAGCTCCGTTGTTCCTGTATTATACGGGCGTGGATATGGTAGGCACGCTGAATGCGGGCTTCGGAGTATCTCAGAGACTGTATCTCAAAAACGGCACGCAAGTAGCTTACGGCGCGGCTCAGCCCGAGTTCAAAGAGTATCTCGACAAAATGAAAGATTGGCGCGAAAAGGGACTTATCGATTCGGAATTCTCCGCAGTGAACCCGAGCGATACTTCGTCGTCTCAGCCGACCGTTCAGGCAATGGACAATTACAGCCAAGATAAGGGATATACGCCCGCGCAGTTTGCGGCGTTCCCGATGATATACACTTATATCCATACTTACGAAGCTCTTATGGGTGCGATGGCGCAGGTATATCAGGCGTATCAAAGACCTCAGTACGATTTGATGCCCGTAGCCGCTCCGAAAAAAAGCATCGGAGACAAACAGCATATCCGTCTCGGTTCGCAGGCTCCCGGATATATTGCGATAACCAAAAAGGTCAAGAGCGAGGCTAAGTTGAAGAAGATACTCGAATGGTTCGATTATCTCTATTCGGACGAGGGCGCTATGCTCATGAACTACGGTATCGAGAACGAAAGCTACACGATGGTAAACGGCGAACCCAAGTTTACGGAAACGATAACGAATCCCGGAAACAATCTTACTTTCTCCGACGCGATAAGCATAAACTGCTCGCTCAACTTCGTGTTCAAGTACGATTGGACGAGAGAGTTGCAAGTAGTCAACGAAGAAGAGCGCAATGCGATGGAAGAAGTATGGATGGGCGACGACGCGTCTTACGTATTGCCTACGTTGGTTCTTAACGACAGCGAGAGCCGCGTGGCGGAACAGTTCGAGCTGAATATTTCGACGTTTGTAAACGAATTTACCGTATCGTATATTCTCGGCAAAAACGCCGATACGTTCGATCAATTCGTCGGCAAACTCAAAAACACCTATAATGTGGATAAACTTGTGGAAGCGTATGCTTCGGCGTATGCGCGCTTCAATGCAAGATAATGTCGATTTAAGGGTAAGACGATGGAAAACAAAAATTTGAATAAGGCGGACGGAGCTAAGGCTCCGTCCCGCGTCTTGCATAAAAGTGCGTTTCAACGCTTGAAAACGGATATGCGGAGAAATTATCCTCTGTATATCATGATATTGCCTGTTCTGCTGTTCTTTATCGTATTTTCCTATTTCCCGATGGTCGGGCTCATAACTGCGTTTAAGGATTATCGGGCGACGCAAGGTATTTTCGGAAGCGCGTGGGCGAAGAATCTCGACGGCGCGACCGATATTTTCTATCACTTCAAAACTTTTTTCTCCGATCCGTATTTCAAAAGGCTTATCGGAAATACGCTTATATTTAGCCTTCTGGATATACTCATAGTATTTCCCGCGCCTATTATTCTGGCGTTGCTTATGAACTATATAACCGTAAAGCCTTACCGCAGAGTCGTGCAGACCATGGTATATTTGCCGTATTTCATTTCGATGGTCGTCGTGTGCGGTCTTGTGCGCGATTTTACGTCGGCAAACGGTTTGTTCGGAGTCTTGTTCAATAAACTCGGTTTAACTCAGGAGAATGCGGGGATTTTATCCGATCCGCGGTTTTTCAGAGGCATAGTAATCGTGTCGAACGTATGGCAGGGGACGGGATACGGCAGTATAATTTACATCGCGGCTCTGTGCGCCATCGATAAAACTCTGTACGAGGCGGCGGACATAGACGGAGCCGGAAAGGCGGCGAAACTTTTCCGCATTACGTTGCCGTCGATCATGTCGACTATCATGATATTCCTGTTGCTGAAAGTCGCGGCCGTGCTCAATTACAATTTCGAAAAAATTCATTTGCTTTATACGATTCCGACGTACAGCGTGGGCGATATTCTTTCCACTTACGTCTACCGCATAGGTATCGAGCAGGGACGTTTGAGTTACACGACCGCGATAAGTTTGTTCAATTCGGTCGTCGGTTTCATATTGCTGATTATCGCCAATTCCGTCACTAAACGTTTCGGCGATAACAACCTCTTTTGAGGAGGCGGACCGTCATGATGATAAATCTTGAAAAAAGATCTGCGATAAAAGGGCACGCGATAAAAAAGAGTCCTTCGGACGTCGTCGCGATGGCGGCCGCGTTCATATTGACCGGAGGATTCGCGCTTGTCTGCGTATTGCCCATGTGGCATGTATTGATGGCGTCGCTGTCCGATCCGATAGAACTGAATCTGTTCAAAGGCTTTTTGTTTGCGCCGCTGACGTTCTCTACGGAGGGTTACAAACTGCTTTTTTCGTATACGAATCTTTGGCGGAGCTATCTGAACACCGTTATTTATACCGTGTCGGCGACTTCGCTCGGATTGGTGCTCGATTTGCTCGCGGCGTATGTGCTTTCGCGCAAAAATCTCATGCTTAAACGCGCGCTTCTGATAATAATAATCATACCGATGCTGTTCAACGGCGGTATCATTCCTCTGTATATGGTCGTGCGCGGTCTGGGACTTACAAACACGATGGGAGCTATGATAATTCCGGCTTGCTGTAATACGATGTCGATAATCATGCTCAAAAACGGTATGGAATCGGTACACGACGCGATTTGCGAAGCCGCTCAGATAGACGGCGCGGGGCACGTCCGTATTCTGTGGCAGATAATGCTTCCGCTTACGACGGCTTTCATGGCGACGGTCGTGCTGTTCAACGGCATAGGTCATTGGAATTCGTGGGTAAACGCATCCATGTTCATAAGCGCTTCGCATAAGGATTTGTATCCGTTGCAGCTTATAATGCGCGATATTCTGATAGACAGCAGTACGGAGGGCGTCGTTTCCCCGTCGGGATATCCGATAACTTTCTATCTCGCGTCTTTGCGAGTCGTTATGGTCATCGTAGGCTCGCTCCCGCTCATCATACTGTATCCGTTTATGCAAAAGTATTTCGAAAGGGGAATCATAATCGGAGGCGTTAAAGGCTGATGAAAATCGAAAGCGTAGGCATCGGCGGAATCGGAGCGGTTCTGACCGCATATATCCAGAAAAATTCTCCGCAAATAAAAAACGCCGACAGTCGCGCCGCCGTTCTTGTTTTGCCGGGCGGCGGATACGAGTTTGTGTCCGACCCGGAGAACGAACCGGTTGCGCTTGAATATGCGGCAAAAGGGTTTCAGGCGTTTACGCTTGATTATTCGGTCGGCGAAAACGGCGTGTTTCCGAATCCGCAACTCGAAGTCGTCCGCGCTCTCGCGACGATACGCGCGAATGCGGACAGGTGGTATGTAGACGCGGAAAAGATAACTCTCGTCGGATTTTCCGCGGGAGGACATTTGGCGGCGAGCGTCGGCGTGCATTGGCGGACATTGGCGGAGCGCGCTTCGCTTTCTCCCGAAAGCGTGCGACCTAACGCTCTGGTATTGGTTTATCCGTGTATCACGGCGGACGAGTATTCTTATCCGGGTATAAAGAGCGTGCACGGCAAAGGATTGTCGGAGGCGGAACTGAAGTTATTGAATTTGCAGAACTACGTCGGCAAACACACGCCGCCGAGCTATATTTGTCATTCGGCGGAAGATACCTGCGTTCCCGTAATGAACTCTATACTGTTCGCGGAAGCGCTCGCAAGAAACGGTGTTCCGTTTGAAACTCATATTTTCAAGAACGGTCCGCACGGAATCGGTTTGGCTACGCGCGCTGTTTTGCCCGACATTCGGAGTATGTCTCCGGAAACGGCGGAATTTTTGAAAGACGTAAAGATCGTCGAGCATATTCGTAAAGCTCGCGAGGCTTTTCGCGTCTGGACGGAAGAAAGCGTCCGTTTTCTTTCCGATGTTTTTTCATTGTAATTCATTGTAAAAGGTAAAAATTTTTATGCTTGCAATCATTATCGTATGCGCCGTGCTTGCGTCGCTGTTATTTCTTGTCGCTCTGACTACGGCTTGGATATACTTTGAAGCGTGTCCGAAACTCGCAAACGCTTTATTGGATAAGATTCCGCCCGATAAACGTGATTTCGATCCCGACGAATCCGTAGCTCGTCCGAACACGGAAGAATTTTTCCGCAAAGACGAATGGTATCTTTCCGAGTCGGGGCGCGAACGTGTCGAGATATGCGCGCGTGACGGCGTGACGCTTTGCGCAAACTCGGTGCGCGCCGAAACCGAAACGGACCGATGGATCATAGTAATGCACGGTTATCGTATCGACGCGCGCGAGATGTCGGAATTTATTTATCGATTCCATTGCGACGGTTGGAACGTGCTTGCGCCGGATCAGCGCGCTCACGGATTCAGCGGCGGAGAGTTCACGTCGTTCGGGGCGCTCGAAAAATACGATATGCGGCAGTGGGCGGAGTTTATCTTAAAAAGCGATCCCGATGCGAAGATAGTTCTGTTCGGCGGCTCTATGGGCGCGGCGACGGTTCTGCTTACTACGGGGTTGAGTTTGCCCGAGAACGTAAAAGCCGCCGTTTCGGATTCCGCGTTCGTGTCTGCCGAAGCATTGTTGAAACGGTTGTTGAAATATAAGAAAATCCCGCGCTTTCCGATGATCCCGCTACTGTTTTTATATGTTCGCAAGCATTACGGCGTCGATCTGAAACAGGCGGACGTTTTGTCGGCGGTAAGACGCTCGGAAACTCCTACGCTGTTTCTGCACGGCGATCAAGACTCAGTGGTGCCTTTCGAAATGTTGCAAACGCTTTACGACGCCGCGTCGTGCGAAAAGCAAATGACGGTTTGCCCGGGCGCTCAACATACGCAGGGATATACGGTTAATTTTTCATTGTATTGGGATACCGTGCTCGATTTCGTAAATAAGCACGTCGGCAAAACGAACAAACGTTAAACCGCAAAAAAAAATCTCTCTCCGAAAACGGTCGGGGAGAGATTTTCGTTTTTATAGATCGTCATAGCGTTTTCAGAAATTCCGTCAGCCGTCTGTAACCGTCAGCCGCCCGTTCCGTATCGAGCTCGAACAAATACTCGTGGTTGACCGTTCCGAATGTTTGCTTGTCGAAGTACAGTTCTTCCGTTTTTACGCCGAGCCGTGCAAGACGTTTTCCGAAATCACGGTTTTGTTGTTCGAAAGAATATGTGTTTCCGTCGGTAACGAACGACGGCGGAAAATCTTCCGTAACGTATTCACGCAAGGCGGAAAGTTCTTTTCCGCGCTTTTTCTTTTTCGGCGAAAACCCGAAATATCCGTTGAAAAACGTGTCGGCGAGCAGTTTTAATTTGAAGTTCGCGGGCGGAAGCATCGTGGCTATGTCGAGAGGCGCGCAACAGAGTATTACGCCCGCAAGGTTTACGTCTGCGGCTTTGACGCCGAGCGCATCCGCGTAACGTTTATTTGTGTGCGCCGCGGCGTACTGCGCGCAGTAGTGTCCTCCCGCCGAATCTCCGCCGATGATTACCTTTTGCAAGTCGAGTTCGGGATACGATTTTTTCAGGTTTTCGAGCGAGTTTACGGCGTCGGCTATCTGCTTCGTTACCGTCGGGAATTTGTATTCCGGCGCGTATGCGTAATCGGTCGAAACGACGGCGTAGCCCTCGGAGCACAGCATCGTGCACAAAACTTGCGTTCCGTCCTTTGTTCCCGCCGTGAAGCCTCCGCCGTGTATCCAGAAGATGACGGGAAGAGAATCGGATCCGTTTTCCGTATCCGGCAGATACAGGTCGTAAAAGCCGTTCGGCAGACGCGTAGAGTATGCGATATTTGCGATACGTTTTACGCGCTTTTCGTAAGTATCGTAGTCGGACGGTTTTTTAAGGTCGCCGTTGTCGAAGACCGCCGACGTTTTTTTCACGAATATCTGCGGCAGTCGGAAATACAATATAAGCGCCGCCGAAGCGATGAGCGCCGCGACCGCGGTTATGACTATGAGAACGATCTGATATGCGGGCATGTTATAATCCTTTTCTGAGAGTGTTCAGCAAAGTATGGTATACTTTTCCGTCGCGACTGAAAAAGTCGGCAGTACGTCTGTCGTCTTTCATATAAGACTCGGGGCTTTTCTCGGTAAACAGGGGCTCGACGAGTTTTTCCGCTTTTTCGCGCGGCATGCGCGACAGAAGCTCGAAAACCTGTATTCCGCGTTGCAACGCCTTGTAGCGCAAAGATTTTACAATGCCTCCGCGGCGGTCCGGATATATAAAACATAAGTCGCCTGCGGGGAGAGCGGAATTGTTGTAACGCACGTCTTTGCGCGGGTCGAGAGTCCAGCAATAATGCGCCCAACGCAAAAAACCGTCGAATCCGTAAACGTATGCAAACGCACCCAATAAAACGGATTCGGTCGGGTCGCTGCCGAATACGGTATTCGGTCTGTCGGGAATGTTGCAGACGTAAAACAGTAAAGTGCGCTCGCGGTTTTCGTTTTTCCATTGCGCCAGAAAATCTTTTCGGCTACACGAGCAGGGGAACGAGGAGGCGCAACATTTCAAACTGTCGGCGAATTCGTCTATGACTTCGGCGTGATCCATCGCCAATTTGAATTTCACTCCCGGCTCTATATTGCGGATAAAATCCGCGCTTTTGCGGTATGCCGTCATATCCGAGGGTTCGTCGCCGCTTATCAGCAATCTGTCGAACCAGCCTTTTTCTTTGAAGAACGCAAAGGCGGCGGCAACGTAATTTCCGATTTCTTCGTCCGATTTCATATAGCGGTACGCGCCGTCCGCGCAGTCAAGGTAACGTATCAGTACGTTTTCGCAATGCTCGACGTTCTCCGAGGGAAAGAACGGCATTTTCCAAATGCCGAGAAGTCCGTATACCGAAATATCGCCGTTTATGCCGTATTTTTCGCACAGACGGATATAGCGTTCGAGCGCGGAAAAATCATAATCGAATTTGCCGTTTTCGTTCTTTTTTACGCGGACAAGGGAATACTCGTACAGTTCCGCGGGGGTGCTTTGCAACAGATAACAGCCCCAGCCGCGCCACGGACAGTCTCCGAGCAGTACCGTTACGGATTTTTGCCCGAGTTCCGCAAGAGATGCCACGACGTTTTCGATCAGAGCGAAATGTTCGTCGCTCCACAAATCAACGCCGTAATAGCGCGCGAGGTTGGAATTGTGCTGCCACAGGTCGAGATAAATTTTGTATTCCGAAGGGTCGGGGAAAGTGTTTTCGCAGACAGTCAGCGAAATTTTCCGAGTCCCGACGAGACGTTCCGGCAAGGCGCCCGCGGAGACATACAAACTCACGGTTACGGCGTATTTTTTCGCTTCCGCCGTTTCCGGAACGAGTATATCGACCCATACGACAGGGGAGAGAGTCCCGTCGTAATCTTTAAGTACGGCGGTATCGAGCATGTCTGCGTAAAACACGTTTTCCGCGTCGGGAAAATATCCCTCGGTGTACAGACGCGTTTCAAAAGGCGCATCCACCGTTACCCTGTAAACGGGCTTGCCGATGTTCAAGCCCATTCCCTGCATTTTTCCGATATTCAGCCTGCACGATTTATTGTCCGTATCGACTATAATCTGAAAAGACGCTCTGTCGTTTTTTGCCGAAAAAATTTCGCTCGCGGGACGAGACGTTTTATTTAGCTGCGATGCCTTGAAAAACTCATCTGCTATCGTAAACGGTTGCTTCATCGTTTTCTCCTTATTTTTCGAGATATACCGTTATAAGCGCCGTGCCCATAGGCGGGAGCGTTATATTCGTTTTCAGAGAATTGCCGTTCGTTTCCGCCCGAACCGTTTCGCGCACAAGTTCGGATTCCGCCAAAAGACGCAATTTCTGCGCCGTCGACAAGTTGACGGGACGGCCAGATTTTTCCCATAGCGCGAGCGAGTTCGCATGTTCGTCGTCTATCCGCAAAACGTCGAGATTGTACGGCGAGAACTTGTTGCCGCTCAATTCTATCGCGACCGTTTCTTCTTTTATGTCGTGCAGCAGAGAATTATGATTCACGCACAGCAGTTGCAGAGTCGAATTGCTCTCGTCGCGGAACGCGTATATATCCACTGTGCTCTCCGCGAACTTCTTTTCGTAGACGGTATCACCGAGTTTATGCAAAAGTTCGAATGCGCGGTACGGGGCTTTGGGAATGCCGTCTATCGTCATGAGCCCGTAGCCGCCGCTGTATGCGGAAGATGGGAAGCCGTCCTCCTCGAAAATATCGGAAAAAGTCCAATACGCGTAGCCGTTTACGAGTCCGAGATTGTCGGCAACCGTCTTTGCGATAAACGAAGCGCCGAAACTGCCGTCCGTCGCGAATCCCGCAAGAGAACTCCATTCGGTATAAAACAGCGGTAAGTTACCGGCTTCTTTTCTGGCTCGGACAGCCATATCCGTCAGGACTCCTCTGTCTACTTTTTCCCACAGAGTTTTTTTGAAAGTTATATATTCGCTAACGAGCGCGGACAGCGCGTTTTTATCGTTTTTGTCGGTTTCGGAAAATTCTTTGACGAAATTACGACTGTTTTCCACGCCGTAACCGAGTACGATGTCCGTAGGGTAGTGATGCGTGGAAACGAAGTCGAGCGGGACGTTGTTTTTCTTGCAGAATTCGATCGTTTCGGAAATGTACGCGTTGTTGCTCGTTGCGGGTCCGCCCACTCGGTAGTACCCGTCGATCTCTTTTATGGCGTTTGCCGTCAACGCATACAATCGGTAATAATCTTCCATCGTGCCCGTCCAGAATCCGACGTCTTTCATTCCGGATTCGCCGCCGAGATTCGGTTCGTTCCATACCTCGAAATACCAGCGTCGCACTTCGTCGCGGCCGTATCTTTCGGTAATATGACAGACAAACGATTTTATGAGAAAGGCCCACATTTTCGGGTCGTTCGGCGGAGTCGTAACGCCCTTATAGTGGAATATCGTCTGCTCTCCGGATTTCAGGCAAGACGGCATAAAACTCAGTTCGATAAACGGCTTCATTCCTATATCGATAAGAAAGTCGAATATATTGTCGATATTCGCAAAGGACAGTTTGTAAGTGCCGTCGAAGTTCTTTTTCATTACGCTCATATCGTCGTCGAATAGCCCGTGAAAACGGACGTATTCGAACCCGAGCTCTTTGCGGCATTTTTTGAGTTGGATTCGATAATCTTCTCTGAGCGCGGTGGCGGCGTGGCAGCTTCCGACGCAAAATTCCCAATATCGTTCGATTTTGTGTTTCGGCGATTTAAGGTCTAATTCGAATTTCATATCTTACTCTCCTACGACTAAATTATAGCAATAATAAAAGCGTATATATATCAAAATATCCGTAAAAATAACAATATATCTTGACAAAACATTACCACACGCTTATAATGAGACATATGCCTTTTGGCTAACCCCGTAGGTAAGAGGTGGAGAATGTTCGATTGTTACAAAACGATTTTGAATTATCTGTACGAGAGCAATAAAATTCCGATTTGGATATTTTCCGATAAGGAGCTCGTGTATTCGTCGCTTTCTCCGAGCGACTTGCGTGACGACGGAAAAGACAATGCGTTTTTCAATGCGGTCCTGAAACAAAATACTTGCGAGCCCGTCGTGCACAGCGTCGGCGGGGGGGGGAATGAATTATTTACTTCTTTTCGGTTTCAGGCGTCCGAAAAAAAGACGTTGGATTTTATCGCGGGACCCGTGTTTTCGTTCGATCCCGTGCAAAGCGGCTATAAAAAGAGATTTATAGCCGACTATCTTTACAAGAAAGAAAGTTTCCGCAAACGCTTGAGCGATACGCCGATCGTGGGACTCGACGCTTTTTGCAGATTCGTTCAGGCCGTTTCGGCACTGCTTAAAGGCGTGATACCCGATGTGGAATCGCTAAAAGCGAACTGCGTCGGCGACGATAGCGACAAATTGATAGATTCTGCGCTCGGCAAAGCAATTTACGATATACGCGAAGACGAACTCATATCGCTTTATACGATGGAAAGCGAAAAGACTTTGGTCGAAGCCGTCAAAGAAGGCGACGTCTCGAAAATACTCGACGATCAGGGGCGGCTTCGCTATCGCGGCGACCGTATGCGCGCGCCCATTGCCTTAAAGACGGAACATCAATTCCAATACGAAGTCGTGGCGCTCGTTACGATAGTTACGCGCGCCGCCGTAGAAGGCGGGTTGGACATCGATACGGCGTTTTCGCTGAGCGATCTGTATTTGCACAGAATAGACAATTCCAAGACGTCGAGGGAGCTGGAAGAACTTGCTTATCATGCGGTGCGGACTTTCTGCGAGAAAGTCGCGGAAAGCAAAAGCGCGGGACAGAGTAAATATTCGCCGCGTATACGCCGAGGTATCAAATATATCCGCACTCATCTGCATTATCCGATTTCTTTGAACGACGTGGGCGAATTCGTCAAAATAAATCCGAAGTATTTTTCGAGAAGTTTTTTCGACGAAACAGGCATGAAATTTACCGAATTCGTTCAACGCGAACGGATAAAGGAAGCCTGCGTATTGCTGAAAACTACCGATATGTCCTGTATCGAGATAGCCAATACGCTGTCGTTCAGTTCGCAGAGTTATTTTATAAAAATATTTTCCGACGTGATGAAAACGACTCCGCAGAAATACCGCATGGAGAAAGGTCCGTCGGACAGAAAATGAGATTGGCTACTCGTAAAACCAAAAAAGGGTCTCTCAGTTATAACTTTAATTGCGGCTATTACGCCCGCTCGGGGATATATACGGACAATGGCGCAGAGAATCGTTCTCGATGAAGAAAATATTAAGAAAGAATTTTTACAGCGCAACGCCGAATTTGCAGAAAAGGCTGTTAAGTCCGCAAAGAAACGGCGTATTGACGAACTTTCACAGCTTATGCAGATTGCCTACGAAGATCGAATGAAAGGCAAGATGCCGGAAGATATCTGCGTCGAGTTTATACTTTTGCGTCGACCAAGATTGCGTTACGATAGTTTACGCGTCGTATTACGCAAAACCACGCCGTTTAACAGTGTGTCTTGGGTATTGCTTGCAAAAGAAAAGCCCAGCCAAACTCAAAAAGGTTCGACCGGGTACTGTTTGGTTGCGGAGGTAGGAATACTCCGCTACGCTCCGTGGCGGTCGCGCTGCGCGCTCGGCTGAGCGAACCTACGGTTCTCGTCCTACACCGCCAAAAAACAACAGGCACCCTGACGGATACCTTTTATTTTTTTGGTTGAGAGAAAGCAATCAAAGTTGAACC
>DBEXQE010000326.1:0-2061 GCA_048167245.1 Christensenellales bacterium
ATCTTCCGCGTCGCTCATTCCCGAAAACGACCCGACGGTGCTGTTCACGACGGCGGGCATGCACCCGCTCGTGCCGTATCTTTTGGGCGCGCCGCACCCCGCGGGCAAGCGACTGGCGGACGTTCAGAAATGCGTGAGAACGGGCGATATAGACGAAGTCGGCGACAGCAGCCACTGCACGTTTTTCGAAATGCTCGGTAACTGGTCTTTGGGCGACTATTTCAAAAAGGAAATGATAGCGTACAGCTACGAATTTCTGACCGAGAAGCTCGGCATAGACAAAAACAGACTCGCCGTATCCGTTTTCGCGGGCGATGCCGACGCTCCGCGCGACGAAGAGAGCGCGAAACTTTGGGAGCAGTGCGGGATCCCGAGAGAAAAGATATTTTTCCTGCCCAAATCGAACAACTGGTGGGGACCCGCGGGTCAGACGGGACCGTGCGGACCCGACACCGAAATGTTCATAGACTTCGGTCATCCGTGCGGCAAGGACTGCTCTCCCGCATGCGACTGCGGCAACTATCTCGAGATCTGGAACGACGTATTCATGGAATACAACAAGACGGCGGACGGAAAATTCGAGCCGTTGAAACAGAAAAACGTGGACACGGGCATGGGCTTGGAGCGCACCGTCTGCATTTTGCAGGGCAAAAAATCGGTCTACGAAACGGATATTTTCGAGCCGATAATTTCCGCTATCGAAAAACTTTCGGGCAAAAAGTACGGCGAAAACGAAGAAACAGACAGAGCGATCCGCATAATCGCCGACCATATCCGCACGGCTACGTTCATGATAGGCGACGAAAACGGCATAACCTGTTCGAACGTGGATCAAGGCTATATCCTGCGTAGGTTATTGCGCCGCGCGATCCGCTACTGCAAGCAGATAGGGCTCGACAGCAAAAAACTTTCCGAGATCGCGAAAGTCGTTATCGAAAACTACGCCGAGATCTATCCCGAACTCGACGCGAACGCGCAAAAAATCACGGGTGAGATCGACCGCGAAGAGGACAGGTTCGAAAAGACGTTGCAGGGCGGGCTTAAAGAGTTCGACAAACTCTGCCACTATCTCGTGGGCGACACGATAAGCGGCAAAGCGGCGTTCAAGCTGTACGACACGTACGGTTTCCCGCTCGAAATGACGCAGGAAATGGGCAAGGAACGCGGACTGAAAGTCAACGTGGAAGATTTCCAAAAGGCGTACGCCGAGCATCAGCAAAACAGCCACGCCGGCGCGGAACAGAAGTTCAAGGGCGGACTTGCCGATAACACCGAAGTTACGGCAAGACTTCACACGGCGACGCACCTTATGCACCGCGCTCTGAAAACCGTTCTTCACGACGAAAACGCGAACCAGAAGGGCAGTAACATAAACAGCGAACGGTTAAGGTTCGACTTTACTTTCACGCGCCCGATGACCGCGGAAGAGATCAAAGCGGTGGAAGATATAGTCAACGAAGCAATAAAAGCCGACGTTCCCGTAGTTTGCGAAGAAATGACCGTAGACGAAGCAAAGGCGCAGGGCGCAGTCGGACTTTTCGCGTCGAAGTACGGCGAAAAAGTCAAGGTCTATACGATGGGCAAATATTCGAAAGAGATCTGCGGCGGACCGCACGCGGCTCGCACGGGCGAACTCGGACATTTCAGGATCATCAAAGAACAGTCATCGTCGGCGGGGGTAAGGCGCATAAAAGCCATACTCGAATAACTCGGTGGCGTATACGGGCGCGTCTTTCCGCTACGTTTGCCGCGCGCGCTCCGTCGAGTACGCCAAAGTACACTCCGTCGCGTGCGCGTCAACTGTTGCGAAAATCCGCAACCCGTCTCCGCCGCCTTGCTCGTATTTTTTTTACGCACCGTTCTCCGCCGCCTTTTGGTACCGTATAGTGCGGTCCGTAAGCAATCGCGTCGCAGACGCGAACGCCCTTAGCCAAGCGAAGCGCCCGCCACGAGCAACGCGAGTACAAGAGCCGTAGGCGAGTATTTCGAGCGTAGCCGAGAAATTGCGCTCCCGACACTGTCATTTCGACCAAGCGGCGTAAGTCGCGCGTGGAGAAATCG
>DBEXQE010000327.1:0-3010 GCA_048167245.1 Christensenellales bacterium
TTTATCGTCGGTAAGTATGTCGTTGAGATCCGTTACGGCAACGCTCTTGTTCCCCGTACGCTTTTCGATAAGCTCCGCCGAGCGATCGAGAACTTTGGTAACGACCACGTCTATTCCCTGCGTACGCTTAATGAGCGCGCGGTTCTTCTTCAATATCTCGTAAGTCCCGCCGCCTACCGTTCCTATGCCCATTATAGCTACGTTAACTGTTTTCATTTTTTATCTCCTGCCTGATTGTTAAGGTTGTATATAATATTGAGTCCGCGCAACGTGAGCGTCTTGTCGAACGCGTCTATAACGTCGGTGTGCTTGATTATTATTTCGCTTAAGCCCCCCGTTGCGACTACCTTTGCGGGACCGACTTCCGACTTTATTTTGTTTACTATCTTTTCCACAAGCCCCACGAACCCGTAAATGATGCCCGCCTGCATGTTGGAGATCGTGTTCTTGTTTACGATCTCGGGCGGAACGTTGAGCTCTATGTTCGGGAGCCGCGCCGCCGCGCTCGACAGCGAATCCGTTGCCGTTTTGAGTCCGAAACTTATACACCCGCCCAGAAACTCGCCCTTTTCGTTCACCACGTTGAACGTGGTCGCCGTGCCGCAGTCTATCGTTATAACGGGTCCGCCGTAAGTTCGGTACGCCGCGACCGCTCCGACTATCCTGTCGGCTCCGACTTCTTTCGGGTTGTCGTATTTGATTTTGAGCCCCGTCTTTATGCCCGCGCCGACCACCATCGGTGTTACGCCGAAATTGTAGCGTATCATATGCTCGATAGTATAGTTCAAATTCGGGTTAACGCTGCTCATTATCGCGCCGTCGATCTGCTCCGCCCTTATGCCCCTGCCGATGAACATGTCTTTGAGCATGAGCCAATATTCGTCGGCGGTCTTGCGGTTCGACGTTGCAAGTCGCGTGCTGTCGACGAGCTTGTCGTTCTCGAACACGCCTATCTTTATATTCGTATTTCCTATGTCGGCTACTAAATTCATTCTTTTATGTAAAGATACCTTTTATCGGTTTATATTATTTCGTTGCGTCGGCGCTTTCCGCATTTTCGACAGTCGTTTTTTCCTGCGGCTTTTGCCGTGTTCCGAGCGCTTTTCCGACGCTCAATGCGAGCGCGGGAACGATTATCGTGCAAACGGCAAGCTCTATCGCGCCGTTTATGAGCATAGTCGGCAAATATAAGTATACGGTTATATCGCCCAAAGCCGTATCGCGCATAAAAATCATGAGCAACGCAACGACGAGAACGGTATTGCTCAGCGATCCGACCGCCGCCGAAACCGAATACGGCAACACGCGCGAAACTTTGCCCTTTTCGGGTATCAGCTTTTTGCAAAGCACGAACGTACCGTGCGCAATGAAACCGACCGCTATGCGCGGCAAGATCGCTATCCAGGGCGCCTGAACGAACGCCGCCGCGACCACCGATCCGCCCATAAGCGAATAAACGAAACTGATGACTCCGAACACGAGCCCCATGAACGCCGATATCTTCACGTTCTGCGTTACGCACGCGAACAACAGCGGCACAAGGAACACGAACGGGATAGCTCCCATAACGGCGGTAAGCGCCGTAAGGACTGCGCAGACGGCAACCGTTTTCGATTTTGTATTCATTTTTACTCTCCTTGGTGGACTTTCCGAAAGCGGAATAGCCCCCGTAAACAAACTTTTATATGCAGTCCGATTTGCCTTGAAAGCAATATCGGCTAAACTGTCATTTCGAGCGAAGTGTCAAAGACACGAAGTCGAGAAATCGCTTAAATCTATCGATATTTATTTACCAATGCCCATGCTCGTCTTTCGCTGTGATCTCGAAACCCGAACGCGCGAACTCCGTCTTTGCGTTAACGGTTACGTTTTCGGTAACGTTGCCGCTTCCGTCAGTTGCGTCCGCCCCGAAAGCGTCGGGATCCGCGGGCATTACCGCGCTGAACGAAACTTCCGAAAGCCCCGTGCGCGACGACTTGATCTGAAAAGTTACCGACTGTATTTTGCTCGCGTCGTAGAACTTATACTTGCCGTCTATATCGTTTTTGTGGTGAATGAACGGATAAAAACTTTCGAACCAGCTCATAAACTCCGAAAACGCGTCGCTTTTGACTTCCGCTTCGATAACGTACGCGTTGCCCGACTTACCGCCGCTCATGCTTTCGAAATTCTCGCGCGGAAACAGCTTGATACTTCTGCGGAACACGATATCGGGCGAATTCCGGGTGGAACTTGCGCCGAGATATTCTTCGTAACCGTCCGCGAACAGCCTGCCGAAATAGTCGAACAAATTCTTATAGCCGTACTTTTCGGTCGAAAAATTTATCTTTTCGGTCAAACTCGGCAGGTACATCGAATTAACGTAATTCGTTTCGCCGTAGCTTATCGGCGACTTCGCGTCCGACTTGTCGAGCTGATACAGCGTCGTTTCTTCCACGGCTTGCCCGCCGTTCGCTTCGCGCAGTAGCGGCGAATCGAGATGCACCGTCTGCTTTATCTGCAACTTCCGCAAAGTCGAAAAATCGAAAATCACGTTCTCGCCGTCAAGCGAGCATATCCTGTCGTATTCTTCTTCGGGAGTTTTCGCAAAGCCCTGCCCTTTTTCCGCGCAACCGAAAACGGCAACGCCCGCGACTGCGGCAAGAACGACGGCGATCAACTTTTTTCCGAAATTTCCCATACTGAGAAGTATTGTACCATATTTATACAATTTATGCAAGTGTTTCCGCAAAGTAAAAGAAAAGACGCGGGAGAACATCCCACGCCTTTCCTTTGATTTATTGCGGCACTTCGGCTTATTTGCAGCAGTTGTCTCTATTGCCGCAGCAGCACGAAATGAGTAAGTACAGAAGAACAAGGTCGCAGCAATCACAGCCTTTATTGCATCCGCAACCGCCGCAGTTGTCTTTCCCGCAACAGCAGCACAAAAGCAAGAGTATGAAGAGCATATCGTTGCATCCGCCGCCGCATCCGCATCCGGAATTAAACATTTTGATTTCTCCTTTTTTTG
>DBEXQE010000328.1:0-2444 GCA_048167245.1 Christensenellales bacterium
AGAAAGAAGACTGCGGCGCGAAGTTTTTCATAACTCAGATATTCTACGATAATTCGTACTATTACCGCCTTGTCAACGAAGCGCGCAAGATAGGCATATCTTCGCCGATAATCCCGGGGATAATGCCGCTCGTGAACGCGAAAAACATTAAAAACATAAAGAATATGTGCGGCTCGACAATACCGCTCGAATTCCGCAATATGATAGAGATCTACTCGTCCGACGCGGAAGTCATGAGAGAGATAGGGCTCAATTATGCCGTTTATCAGATAATAGACCTTATCGCCAAGGGCGCGCCGGGGATACATCTGTATATAATGAATAATTATTCCACCGCGGAAGCCGTCTGCAAGCGGCTTGAAAAAGTGTTCGGAAAGTTTTTCGCAAAGAAACAAGGAGAGTAGAATGTTGCGTGAAAAAGTGATCGTTTTCGACGGCGGAATGGGTAGCGAGATCGAAGCCGCGGGCTACGGCGAATATATTCCCGAAGATCTGAATATCACGCACCCGGAAGTTATACGCAAGATCCACCTTGCGTATAAAAACGCCGATATAATTTCGGCGAACACGTTCGGACTGAACGGGATAAAATACAAGGGCGCTTATAAACTCGCCGACGTTTTTCATGCGGCGATCGGAAACGCGCGTGTAGCCGGTAAGAAAGTGTTTCTCGACGTCGGACCGACGGGCGCGCTGATCGAGCCTACGGGAAGCGTAACGTTCGATGAAGTTTACGACGCTTACGCAGAAGTCGCCGAGTTGACGAAAAACGAAGTCGACGGTTATATAGTCGAAACGTTTTCGGATCTGTACGAAATAAAGGCGTGCGTGCTGGCGCTGAAAGAGCATACGGACAAGCCCGTTTTCGCGACCATGACTTTCGACGCGAACGGCAGGACGCTGAGCGGAGCCACGCCCGAAATAGCCGCGCTTATGCTCGAAGGGTTGGGCGCAGACGCATTGGGCGTCAACTGTTCGTTGGGACCCAAGCAGTTAAAGGATATCGTGAGCCGTTTTCTGAAAGTCTCGGGCGTTCCCGTCATAGTTCAGCCGAACCGCGGCTTACCGAAGATAAAGGACGGCAAAACGTATTACGACATGAGCGCGGACGAATTCGTCGGGGCAATGGGCGAGTTCGTCGAAGCGGGCGTAAGCGTTATAGGCGGTTGTTGCGGAACTACACCCGAATTTACGGACAGGCTGTGCGCCGCTTACCGCGGAAAAACGGTCGTAAGGGAAGGACCGAAACGGGAAACGACGGTCGCGTCCGGGTCGCGGCTCGTTGTCGTAGACGGCGTCAAGATCTGCGGCGAGCGGCTTAACCCCACGGGCAAAAAGAAACTAAAAGAAGCTCTCGTCGCGGGAGATTTCGACTATCTTGCGGGCGAAGCGGTTGCGCAGAAAGACGCGGGCGCGGATATACTCGACCTTAACGTCGGGCTCCCCACGGTGGACGAAAAGGAAACTATGCGGCTCGCGTGCAAGAAAGTGCAGTCCGTTTCGGATCTGCCGCTCCAAATAGATTCGTCCGATAAGGACGCTATGGAAGCGGGGGTAAGGTACTGTTGCGGCGTGCCGATAATAAACAGCGTTAACGGCGAAGAAGAAGTAATGTCGCGCGTGTTCCCGATAGCCAAGAAGTACGGCGCGGTCGTGCTCGGGCTTACGATGGACGGAAACGGCGTTCCGAAAACGGCGGAAGAGCGTTTCGAGATCGCAAAGCGCATAATTTCGCGCGCCGCAGACTACGGCATAGAGCGGCACAAGATAATGATAGACACGCTCGTTCTTACGGCTTCGGCGGAACAGGCGCTCGTAAAGGAAACCCTTAAAGCGATAAGGCTCGTGAAAACTCTCGGCGTGTCGGTCGCGCTCGGCGTGTCGAACGTGTCTTTCGGACTTCCGAACAGACCGCTGTTGAACCGCACTTTTTTGGCTATGGCGCTCGAATGTGGACTGAATATGCCGATCATGAACCCGCTCGACGGCGAAATGACGGGGACGATCCGCGCGTATAAGGTGCTTGAAAATTCAGACGCGGGATCGGAAGATTATATAGATATATACCGCGATTTTACGCCGCAGACGACGGGCGTTTCGGTAGCGGCGCAAAGCGGCAAGCGCGAGAGCGCAGTCGCGGGATCGCTTTACGACTGCGTGCTCAAAGGGCTTAAAGCGTCGGCGGAAGAACTGACGCGCAAAGAGCTTGAAAAAAGGGACGCAATGGAAATAGTCAACGACGTGCTTATTCCCGCGCTCGGCGAAGTCGGGCGGCGTTACGATGCGGGCGCGTTCTTTTTGCCGCAGCTCATTTCCGCTTCGGAAGCCGCGAAAACGGCGTTCGCGACTGTCGGCGAATATTTGCCGAAAGGTCTGGCGGAAAAGGGCAACGTAGTGCTTGCGACGGTCAAAGGCGACGTTCACGATATAGGCAAGAACATAGT
>DBEXQE010000329.1:0-2141 GCA_048167245.1 Christensenellales bacterium
CACGTAGCGACTATCCGTGCCGCTCTCCGCCGCCGCGAAAGGAAAATATGAAAGCGATAGTAACGGTAATAGGTAAAGACAAAAAGGGAATAATAGCCGCGGTGTCGGGCGAGCTTTTTAAGCTGAACGCGAACGTCGAAGATATTTCTCAGACGCTTATGGGCGGGAACTTCGTCATGATGATGATGGTCGACGTTTCCGAAGCCGCCGAGATTGGCGCGATAGGCGAAAAGCTGGCTGTTCTCGGCAAGAAGATCGGCGTAGACATACGTATCCAACATGAAGATATTTTTAATTCTATGCATAGAATCTAATACGGAGAAACAATGCTTAGCAAAAACGAAATTTTCGAAACAATTCAGATGATCCAAAATCAGAATCTCGACGTGCGGACGATAACGCTGTCGCTGTCGCTTTTGGACTGCGTCTGCGATTCGGTGGATAAAACGTGCGACAGGATATACGACAAGATAACTTCGCGCGCGGAAAAGCTCGTCAAAACGGGCGAAGACCTTGCGGCGGAGTACGGGATACCTATCGTAAACAAGCGCGTTTCGGTTACTCCCGCGTCGCTCGTGGGCAGTTCGTGCGGCGGCTACGTAAAGATAGCGAAAACGCTCGACAGAGCGGCTAAAACGGTCGGCATAGACTTTCTGGGCGGTTATTCCGCGCTCGTATCGAAGGGAATGACGGCGCGCGAAAAGGAGTTCATCGACTCCATACCCGAAGCGATAGCGTCTACCGACAAGGTTTGCTCGTCGGTCAACGTCGGCTCGTCGAAGCACGGCATAAACATGGACGCGGTAGCGCTCATGGGTCGCAAGATAAAAGAACTCAGCGAAATGACGGCGGAGAGCGGCGGCAGCGGTTGCGCCAAACTCGTCGTGTTCTGCAACGCAGTCGAAGACAACCCGTTTATGGCGGGCGCGTTCTGCGGAGTGTCCGAAGGCGACGGGATAATAAACGTCGGCGTTTCGGGACCCGGAGTAGTTCAGAGCGCTATACAGCGGGCGGGCAAGATCGACTTGACCGAGCTTGCCGAACTTATAAAAAAGACGGCGTTCAAGATAACGCGCGCGGGTCAGCTCATAGGAACGGAAGCGGCAAAGCGCATGGGCTTCGAATTCGGCATAGTCGATCTGTCGCTCGCGCCCACTCCCAAAGTAGGCGATTCGGTAGCGCATATACTCGAAGCCATGGGGCTTGAAAGCGTCGGCGCTCCCGGAACGACGGCGTGCCTTGCGATGCTGAACGACGCGGTCAAAAAGGGCGGCGTTATGGCGTCGTCGAGCGTCGGCGGGCTTTCGGGCGCGTTTATACCCGTTTCGGAAGACATCGGCATGATAAACGCCGTAAAGCGCGGCGCGCTCGGGCTCGAAAAACTCGAAGCCATGACGGCGGTCTGCTCGGTCGGGCTCGATATGATAGCCGTCCCGGGGACGGTTTCGGCGCAGACGATAAGCGCGATAATAGCCGACGAATGTGCGATAGGAATGATAAACAACAAGACTACCGCCGTGCGCGTGATACCCGTCCCCAGCAAGGACGTCGGCGACGAAGTCGAGTTCGGCGGACTTCTCGGTACCGCGCCCGTAATGAGCGTGAACCCGTATTCGCCGAATGAGTTTATAGGACGCGGCGGCAGGATTCCGGCGCCGATCCATAGTAATAAAAATTAAAAACATTTTCAGGTCTCAAAGGAGAAAAAACAAACCACAATGAAAAGAAGCGAAGTCGAATTAAAGTACAAATGGAATTTGGACGATATTTTCGTTAATGCGGGCGAATGGGAGAAAGAGTATTCCGCGCTCAACAAGGATATCGTAAGGATCCTTACGTTCAAAGGAAAGCTCGGCGTAAAGGAGAGCTTGCTCGAATGTTTTAAGTTTCAGGACGATATAAATCAGCGTTTGGAGCGGCTGTATTGCTACGCAATGCTCAAAAAGGACGAGAACGCGAAAGACGAAACGGCGCAGGCGCTTTGTTCGCGCGCCGAAACGCTCGTCGTTCAGTACGGTTCGCTTTCGTCGTTCATAACGCCCGAGATTTCCGCGCTCGACGAAAACACTCTCAAAGAATTTATCCGCGACCCCGATTTTTCGGACTACGACTATTCGCTGACCGAAATAATTCGCGAGAAA
>DBEXQE010000330.1:0-7103 GCA_048167245.1 Christensenellales bacterium
TTATGGAAGAAACTTTCGAAGCGGGGATAGTTTTGGAAGGTAACGAAGTAAAATCGGTCAAAATGGGCAACGTGAACTTAAAGGACAGTTTTTGTCATATCGAAAAGGGCGAAGTTTACCTGAAAAACTGTCATATTACTCCGTACGAAAAGGGGTCGGCTTTCAACGCCGAACCGCGCAGAAACAGAAAACTGCTACTCAGCAAGCGCGAGATCAATAAGTTGATCGGAAAAATAAAGACGAAAGGCTATACGCTCGTTCCGACGCAGATATATTTTTCGGGACGCTTCGTAAAAGTGGAGATAGCGCTCGCGAAAGGCAAACAACTGCACGACAAGCGCGAAACGCTGAAAGAAAAGGACATAAAGCGCGATACCGAAAGAGAGATAAAGAACTACAAATAATGGAACTTACTCAGATAAAAGCGATCGATTTCGACGGTCTTATCAAGATAGTGCTGTCCGGCAACGGGCGCGAAGACGGCAGACCCGCCGTCGTTAAGGGCGAGCCTTGCGTCCGTTTCGAAAAAACGGTCGGCAAGCAGGCGTTTCACGAGAACGTTCCCGTAAAAGATATAGCGGAATATCTCGGAAAAAAGATAGACGAGTACGGAAATCTGACGGTGATAACTCAGGGAAAAACGTACCGCTTCCGCATAACCAAAAAGAAAAAACTGCTTTTCGACAGTTTTAACAACACGGAAGATAAGGGCGACGGCGAAAAAAATCATACGCTGTCGCTCGATATACCGCCGCTCTGCGATATGGGCGTTACTACGAAAGACGGCAAACTCATAAGCGGCATGCGCGACAAATTCGTTCAAGCCGACAGGTTCGCGGATTTCGTGGTAAAAGCCGTTTTAAGGCTCGAAGAAAAGGGTCTGTATAAGGACAGGCAAAACAAAGTAATAAGGATAGAGGACGCGGGTTGCGGAAAAGCGTATCTCTCGCTCGCCGTTTATCATTATCTGAAATACGTTCTGAAAAAGAACGTTTCGCTCGTCGGCATAGACCTTAAAAGAGAAGTCATAAATAACTTGAACGAAGTAGTCGAAAAATACGGCTACGATACGGCGGAATTTATCTGCGCCGACTTGAAAGACGCGGACCTTAAAGACGCTGATATTCTGATATCGCTTCACGCGTGCGACGTCGCGACGGACTACGCGCTTTTCGGCGCGGTCGAAAACGACGTTCCCGTCATTCTGTCCGCGCCGTGCTGTCAGCAGGAACTCTGCGCGGAAATGAAAACGCCTTTAAGAGCGCTCGAAAAATACGGGCTTATAAAGGAGAGAGCCGCCGCGCTTTTCACGGACGCGCTCCGCGCCGAAATACTGAGCGCGCTTGGCTACAAAACGCGTATAACGGAATTCGTCGGCGCGCACAACACTCCGAAAAATATGCTGATAATAGCCGAAAAACAGCCGTTTTCACGCAAAATAAGCGAAGAATCGTTTAAAAACTGCGAAAAAACGGTGGAATTTCTCGGCGCGGAAATCACGCTGTATAAATTACTTCAAGACAGGCTCGCAAAGATCCGCGAATAAAATAAATTTTATTTGCCACGAGATCTCAAGAATTTTTCGGCGTCCTTGTAGCCGAGTTTCGCGGCTTGCTTTATAAAGCCGACGCCTTTCGTGTCGTCCTTTTCAAGCCCCGAACCGTTCAGAAAACATATGCCGAGATTGTACAGAGCCGCGGGATTTTGCTGTTTCGCGGCTTCTTTGAACCAGTACGCCGCCTGTGAATAATCGGTTTCCACGTCTTCGCCGTAGTAGTAAAGTTCGCCGAGCGTGTTCTGCGCTTCGTCGTCGCCGCTCTGCGCAAGCATCGTGAGTTCGTCGAGATACGCCCTAAGTTCCTGTTCTTCGACCGAGCGGTTATAGCTTTCTATGATAGAATTGTAATTTCTTTCGAGTTCCCGCTCGTGCTCGACCGTATCGGGCGTTATGCCGAGCGTTTTGTCGTATTCGGCGCGTTTTTCGTCGTCCGAAACGATATCGTACGCTTCTTTCAACGCTTTTAACTTTGCTTTGGCTTTTTCGTCGCCGTTCTCGGCTTTTGCGAAATAGCGCTTGATCAGTTTTTCGTAATTTTGCTTGATCTCGTCGGCGGTCGCCCAGAACATGACGCCGAGCGTGCCGTAGTGCGTGTTTTTGAATTCTTTTTTGTCTTCTTTGAGTTTGAGTTCGCGTTCGACGACCACTTTGTCTATGCCGTCGTCCGTTTCCAGACGCTGAACGTATTCTTCGTATTCCGCGATCTTCGCTTTGAGCGTAAGATTTTCATTATTGAGTCCGTCGATTTTTTCCGTGAGCTCGCGCAAGTCGTTTTCGAGAGCCGCTATCCTGCTTTCGGAATCGCGCAGTCTTTCTTTCGTCTTTTCTCCGCGCGCCTTTTCGGCTTCGTACTCGCTCTTGTAAAACTCCGTGCGGCGGTCGGCTTCCGCGTCTTTTTTCTTATCGTCCTTTTTGACCTTTTTGTCTTTGTCGCCGTCAGTTTTCGGCTTTTTCTCGTCGGAATCTATCATTTCGGCGAGTTTTTCGGTCTGAGCCGCCATGTCCCTTTCCGCGGCGAAAAGTTCGCTTTCGAGCGTTTGGATCTTCATATTCAGCGCGCTTTTTTCGGCGGCGTAGCGACTGTTCAGTTCTTCGATCTTCGCGCCCGCGTCTGAATAGCCTTTCGTGTAGCCGTCGTTGTAAGCTTGCTTGATCGAATTTTCGATCTGCATCTGCTGTTGCCGCGCTTGCGCGTTCGCCATTGCCTGCGCGTTCGCCATTGCTTGCGCCGCGGCTTCGAATCTCGTCGAAAATCCGGCTTTGTACTGCATGTACGGATTGTTGAATTGCGGGGGAACGGGGCGAGCGCCGAAGTTAGGCTGAGCCGCGCGCATTTCCGCGGCTTGCTGTTCGGCGGCTCTGCGCGCGAGAGCGGCAGAATATTCCTTATCGTATTCCGCGCGCTTTGCGGGATCCGACAGAACTTCGTACGCTTCGTTTACGTCGGCAAGCTGAGTTGCGGCGTTAGGATTGTCGCGGTTCAAGTCGGGGTGCAGTTCCTTTGCTTTTCTGCGGTAGACCTGTTTGATCTCTGCGTCCGGGGCGTTCGGAGCGACCCCCATGATTTTGTAGTAGTTTTTCATAATCTCTTGTCCCTTAATACCGTTAGTATTTCGAGCGACGGCGTTTGCGGAAACATATCGTACGGACGAATGAACGCGATTTCGTACGTATCCGACAGCAGTTTCAGATCGCGCGCGAGCGTTGCGGGATTGCATGAAATATATACGATCTTTTTCGGTCTTGCTTCTTTTGCGGCGGCTATGACGCGTTCGTCGACACCGCTTCTCGGCGGGTCGAGAATAAGCGCCGTGTTTTCTCCGCCGCCCGTTTTTTCGAGAATATTTTTAAGTTCCGCGGCGCAATCTCCGCATACGGGCGTAAGATTTTTTATGCCGTTCGACACTGCGAGCGACGTCGCCGCCGCGTGCGCTTTTTCGTTTATCTCTATGCCTATGACTTTTTCCGCCGTTTTGCTCAGCCGCGCGCCGAGCAGTCCCGTGCCCGAGTACGCGTCTATAACGACCTTAAAGTCTTTCACTTCTTCTTCCGCCGACGCGTACAGCTTTTCGCGGATAAAGTCGTTGACCTGAAAGAACGCCGCGGGGTGCGGAGCGAGTTTCAGATCTCCGAACCTAACTTCCGCGTTTTCCTTTCCGCTCGCGAACATAAAGCGCTCCGAAAAAATAACGTTCGTTCTCTTGTTATTTATATTCAGGTACAGCGAAAAGTTTTCTCTATAAAGCTCTTTCAGCGCGTCCGAAAACGAACCGAGCCGCTTCGAAATATCGTGCGTCGCGACAAGGCAGATAAAATAATGCTCTCCCAACTTGCGGACGGATACGTGGCGGATATCGCCCGAGCCGTTTTCTTCGTCGTAGCCGATCAGCCCGCTTTCCGCCATAAAGTTTTTAAGCGCGCTTATAAGAGTTTTGCAGTCGAAATTTTGGAGCATGCAGTCGCTTATTTCGACTACCGAGTGCGACTCGTGGCGGAAAAAGCCTATTTTGTCGGGATAGCGCACGGGCAGGGTCAGTTTGTTGCGGTAAAAATATTCTTTGTCGGATCTTACGGCGTCCCGAACTTTTTCCGCGTCGACGCCCTGTTTTTTCAGCGTGTTTTTCAGACTTTCGGTCTTAAATCTCACTTGCGCGTCATAGGTTATATGTTGCAGGGAACAGCCGCCGCACTTCGGAAAGTACGGGCAAGGCGCGTCCGTTCTGCACTCCGCGCGCTTTAAGATCTTTTCGAGCAGAGCGACGCAGTAATTTTTTCCCGCATAGATTATTTTCGCGCGGACCCGTTCGCCGGTTATCGCGCCGCGCACGAAAACGACCGCGCCTTCCGCATGCGCGACGCCTTCGCCGTTCATGCCCATGTCGGTTATATCGACTTCCACGGTATCGTTTTTGTTGAGTGTTATCTTTTCGGGCATATCTTTACGTACTCCGAAAAAATTATATCAAATTACGCGCGTATAGTCAAGTTGTGAAAACGTTCGATCCGAGCTTTCGGGCGAGCGAAAATAAGCGGTTTATGTGCTTGCAAAAAAGTCCGATTTGTGGTATAATAGACCACAAGACTATTTTTTCCGGGAGGATACCGAATGACGGATTACGAAGTTTTTTTGAACGAAGTTATGCCGAAGATCGAAAAATTATCAAAGATAGCGCACGACAGCACCGTTATCGACAACGCTTTTTACTACAAGTTCGACGTAAAAAGGGGACTGAGAGACGTTAACGGCGAAGGGGTTCTGGCGGGACTTACCGACATATCGGATATAGTCGCGTTCGAAACGGACGACAAAGGCGAATACGTGCGCGACAAAGACGGACACCGTATCCCTTGCGACGGGATACTCAGGTACCGCGGACACGATATAAAAGAGCTTGTAAAAGGTTTTATCGGCGAAAAGCGCTTCGGTTTCGAAGAAATAACGTATTTGCTGTTGTTCGGGAATTTGCCCACCGCGAAAGAACTCGACAAATTTAACAAGATTTTAAGCGGTTTCCGCACGCTACCCGTTTCGTTCGTGCGCGACATCATAATGAAAGCGCCGTCGCAGGACATGATGAACGGGCTTGCGCGGTCGGTCCTCGCGCTGTATTCGTACGACGACAACCCCGACGACATTTCGATCTCGAACGTTTTAAGGCAGTGCCTGCAACTTACGGCTCAGCTTTCGCTCATTTCCGTCTACTCGTATCAGGTATACAAATACTATCACGACAGCGGAAGTCTGATCATTCACAACAGCGATCCGTCGCTTTCCACGGCGCAGAACATGTTGCACCTTCTGCGTCCCGACGGCAACTATACCGAACTCGAAGCGCAGGTGCTCGATCTTATGCTCGTTCTGCACGCGGAACACGGCGGCGGCAACAACTCGACGTTTACGACGCACGTCGTTTCGTCGAGCGGCTCGGATACGTATTCGACCGTCGCGGCGGCGCTCGGAAGCCTGAAAGGTCCGCGCCACGGCGGAGCGAACATAAAAGTCGTGAAAATGTTCGAAAACATGAAAGAGAACTTAAAAGACCGCTCCGACGGAGCCGTAGCCGACTACCTGCGCAAACTGTTGAACAAGGAAGCGTTCGACAAGTCGGGGCTTATCTACGGAATGGGACACGCAGTCTATTCGCTGTCCGACCCGAGAGCCACTATTATGAAAGCGTTCGTGGAACGGCTCGCCGACGCGAAAAATTTGCACGAAGATTACGAGCTTTACTCCAAAATAGAGCGTATCGCGCCCGAAATAATAGGCGAAAAGCGCACCGTGTACAAGGGCGTTTCCGCGAACGTGGACTTTTACTCGGGTTTCGTGAACTCTATGCTCGGTATTCCAATGGAACTGTTCACGCCTATATTCGCCGTCGCGCGCATGGCGGGGTGGTCGGCGCACCGCATAGAAGAACTTTCGAACAAAGGCAAAATAATCCGCCCGAATTACAAGGGCATATCCGAAGTCAAAGAATACGTAAAACTCGCCGACCGAAAATAACGTTATAACGCTTGCTTTATGACCGATAAGTGGTATAATATATTCATATATGGACTATTTGTTACTTATAACGGTTACATTTATTTCCGGCGTGATCGGTACGGGACTCGGCGGTCTGATAGGAGCGGTATTAAAGCGCGATTCGAATAAGATCGTCAGCCTGTTGTTGTCGTTTGCCGCGGGGATAATGCTTGCGGTGGTATGTTTCGATTTAATGAGCGAACCCATACGCATGATGAACGAGAAAGACGGCACGCTTACGAAATTTACTCCGCTTATCGTCGTTGCGGCGGTAATTGCGGGATACGGAGTCGTGTACCTTCTGAATTTTTTCATAGATAAAAGAACGGATCGCGAAGTTCGCCACATAGACGAAAATCATCCCGCCACGGCAGACGATTTGGACGAGCTGATCCATTCGAATCACTACGAAACGCACAAGAAAACAAAATCGAATCTTTTCGTTGCGGGGCTTGTGATGATGACGGCGATCGCGCTCCACAATTTGCCCGAAGGCGCGGTGATAGGAGCTTCGTATGCCGTAACGGGCGTAAGCTCCGCGCTGTTCTCGGGCAGCGGATTTATAATGGCGGTAGTTATAGGACTGCATAACGTTCCCGAGGGAATGGCGGTGTCCGTACCGCTTATTTCGGGCGGCATGAGCAAACCGAAAGCCGTTCTGCTTACCGCGTTGAGCGGAGCGCCTACCGTTTTGGGCGCGCTTTTGGGCTATGCGTTGGGCGGGATCAACGATACTATGCTTGTTCTGGCGCTCGGCTTTGCAAGCGGAGCGATGCTGTACGTCGTGTTCGGCGAACTGTTGCCCGAATCGATCTTGATGTGGCGAAGCAAACTTCCCGCTTTTGCGCTCTTTTTCGGGCTGATAGTCGGGTTTCTTCTCGTAATGTTTTAGAATTCCGTTCGGCGTACGCGTCGGAAAGTCAATTCAATCTTCTAAACCGATCAAAAAATCCGCGCTGCAAGAAAAATACTTGCATAGCATTATTATGCTGTCTATATTAGGCACTCGCAAATTATTTT
>DBEXQE010000331.1:0-3284 GCA_048167245.1 Christensenellales bacterium
TTTGTTTTAGGTTTCAAAAATCCAGCGATTGTAAAATAATGAAATCCATAGTAAACGAAAAATTACGAAAAGTGAGAACAGCAAACAAATGAAAGGTATAATACTTGCCGGCGGGAGCGGGACGCGGTTGTATCCGCTTACGAAAGTAACGAGTAAGCAATTGTTGCCGGTATACGACAAGCCCATGATTTTCTATCCGCTGAGTACGCTTATGCAGGCGGGGATACGGGAAATACTCATCATATCCACGCCGACGGATCTGCCGAATTTCGAGCGGCTTTTGGGCGACGGAAGTCAGTTCGGAGTAGAACTTTCGTACATAGTTCAGCCGAGTCCGGACGGGCTTGCGCAAGCGTTCTTGCTCGGAGAGAAGTTTATAGCGGGCGATCCGTGCGCTATGATACTGGGCGACAATATATTTTACGGGAACGATTTCGAAGAGTATCTTATTCGCGCCAAGAAGAACGCGGAGAGCGGCAGAGCGACTATATTCGGTTATCACGTGAACGATCCGCAGCGGTTCGGCATAGTGGAGTTCGACAAGAGCGGCAAAGTTTTATCCGTAGAAGAAAAACCGAAAAAGCCTAAGTCGAATTACTGCATAACGGGGCTGTATTTCTATGACGACCGCGTAGTCGAGTTAGCGAAAAAGGTCAAGCCGTCGGCGCGCGGGGAACTGGAAATAACGGATCTTAACCGCATGTATTTGGAAGCGGGAGATCTTGACGCGGAGTTGCTCGGTCGCGGATTTGCCTGGCTCGATACGGGAACGATGGATAGTCTTCTGGAAGCGTCGGAATTCGTGCAGATGATGAGTAGCCGTCAAGCTATAACGATTTCGGCTCCCGAAGAAACAGCGTATAACAACGGTTGGATAACAAAAACACAGCTTACGGAGTCGGCGGATAAGTATGGCAAATCGCCTTACGGCGAACATCTCAGAAAAGTAGCAAACGGAGAAATATAAATGAAAAAGACGATAATAGTAACGGGCGGAGCGGGATTTATAGGAAGCAATTTTATATTCCACATGCTGAAAAAGTATCCCGATTACCGTATGATATGTTTGGATAAACTCACGTATGCGGGAAATCTGTCTACGCTTAAAAACGTTTTGGATGACCCGAATTTCGGATTCGTAAAAGCGGATATTTGCGACAGAACGGCAGTGTACAAGCTGTTCGAAGAAGAAAAGCCGGATATCGTAGTGAACTTTGCCGCAGAGAGTCATGTGGACAGGAGCATCGAAGACCCGGGCATATTTTTGCAAACGAACATAATGGGCACGGCGACGCTTATGGACGCGTGCCGAAAATACGGGATCGAGCGTTATCATCAGGTATCTACGGACGAAGTTTACGGCGATTTGCCGCTTGATAGACCCGACTTGTTTTTCACGGAAGAAACGCCGATACATACGAGCAGTCCTTATTCGTCGAGCAAGGCAAGCGCGGATCTTCTGGTGCTGGCGTATCATAGGACTTACGGCTTGCCCGTGAGTATAAGCAGGTGCAGTAACAATTACGGACCGTATCACTTTCCCGAAAAACTTATCCCGCTGATGATAGCCAACGCTTTAAACGACAAGCCGCTTCCCGTGTACGGGAAAGGCGAAAACGTGCGCGATTGGCTTTACGTGGAAGATCATTGCAAGGCGATAGATTTAATAATCCATAAGGGGCACGTCGGCGAAGTGTACAACGTGGGCGGGCATAACGAAATGGCTAACATAGATATAGTTAAGCTCATATGCAAGGAACTGAATAAACCCGAGAGCCTTATAACTTACGTAACCGACCGTAAGGGACACGATTTGCGTTATGCGATAGACCCGACAAAAATACATAACGAACTCGGGTGGTTGCCTGAAACTAAATTCAAAGACGGAATAAAGAAAACGATCAAATGGTATCTCGACAACCGCGAGTGGTGGGGAACCATAATCTCGGGCGAGTATAAGAACTACTACGAAAAAATGTACGGGAACAGATAAATGAAAGTACTTGTAACGGGAGTAAAAGGGCAACTCGGGTACGACGTTATAAAAGAACTGAATAAGCGCGGACACGAAGCAATAGGGGTGGACGTGGATGAAATGGATATCACGGATAAGGAGCAAGTTGCGAAAGTTTTGCAAAGCATAAGACCCGACGCCGTTGTCCACTGCGCGGCATGGACGGCAGTCAACGCGGCGGAAGACGAAGTCAATCGTGAAAAAGTTTATAACGTGAATGCAAACGGGACGCGATATATCGCCGAGCAATGCAAGCAATTCGACTGCAAAATGCTGTACCTTTCAACCGATTACGTGTTCGACGGGCGAGGAGAAACGCCTTGGCAAGCCGATTGCGAAGATTTTAAGCCGCTTAATGTTTACGGCAAGTCGAAACTCGACGGCGAGATCGCAGTGCGGGAGCGGCTCGAAAAATACTTTATAGTGCGTATTGCTTGGGTATTCGGCAAGAACGGGAATAACTTTATAAAGACAATGTTGCGTTTGGGTAAAGATCATGACAGTTTGCGCGTTGTGGACGATCAGATAGGTACTCCTACGTACACTTTCGATTTGGCACGGCTTTTGGTCGATATGATCGAAACAGAAAAGTATGGAGTTTATCATGCGACTAACGAGGGAGGATATATTTCGTGGGCTGACTTTGCGAAAGAAATTTTTACTCAGGCAGGGTGCGCGACGCAAGTGATCCCCGTAACGACGGAAGAATACGGGGTAAGCAAGGCGGTTCGTCCGCATAACAGCAGATTGGATAAAAGCAAACTTATGCAAAACGGGTTTGAGCCGTTGCCTACATGGCAAGACGCGCTGAAAAGATATTTGAAGGAGATCGAGTGTTGATATGGGACAGATAAAGGTTGAAAAAAACGTCGGCGGCATAGAAGGACTTTATATAATCGAGCCTGCCGTACACGGGGATAACCGCGGCTATTTTACGGAAACGTATAACAAGCGCGATTTGGAAGAAGCGGGACTTAAAGCGGATTTCGTGCAGGACAATCAGTCGATGAGCGTTAAGGGCGTTTTGCGCGGATTACATTTGCAGAAGAATTACCCGCAAGGAAAGCTCGTGCGCGTGATAAAAGGTACGGTGTTCGACGTTGCCGTAGACATGCGCAAGGGAAGCAAAACCTACGGCAAATGGTTCGGCGTAGAGCTGACTGCAGAGAATAAGAAACAGTTCTATATTCCGGAAGGCTTCGCCCATGGCTTTCTGGTCCTGTCTGATGAGGCTGAGTTTGCCTATAAGTGTACCGATTTCTATCATCCG
>DBEXQE010000332.1:0-2104 GCA_048167245.1 Christensenellales bacterium
CGTGTATCTGTTTTTCAGTTCGAGCGGCGTGCCTTCTGCGGCGATTTTGCCCGAATCGAGAATTATCACGTAGTCCGCGTCCGTTGATTCTTCCATATAATGGGTGGTGAGGAAAACGGTCATTCCGTCGTGAAGCCGCAAATCGCGGATAACCCCCCAGAGCGTTTTGCGCGTCTGCGGATCGAGTCCCGTGGTCGGTTCGTCCAGAATCAGCACTTCGGGTTTGTGCAGAAGCGCCCGCGCCACGTCTATCCGTCTGCGTTGCCCGCCCGAAAGTTTGCCCACCGTCCGCGTCATAAGGTCCTTAAAACACAGTTTTTCGGCAAGTTCGTCTATGCGTTTTTTCGCTTCCGCGCCGTAAATTCCGTAAAGAGCCGCCCGCGAAACGAGATTATCCCTAACCGAAAGGCGGGCGTCGAGCGCGGAATTCTGAAACACCACTCCGAGTTTTTTCGCGATTTCTCTCATATCCGTTCCGACGTTTTTTCCGCAGATTTCGACGTTGCCGTCGTCCTTTTCCAAAAGACCGCACATTATGGAAATCGTAGTCGATTTGCCCGCGCCGTTAACGCCCAGAAACGCGAAAAGTTCGCCCCTTTTAACCCTGAACGAAAGATTGTTTACGGCGTGAACTTCGCCGAACCTTTTTTCAAGTCCGTCAATCCTTATTATATCGTCCATATATTCTCCGAAAGATATATTCTATAACAAGTGTTTTATATATTGTAAACTTTAATCGTCGTTTTGTCAACAATATTATATATACTCGCGGTAAACTCCTCGTAATAATTACCGGTATAATTTCCTGTGTATACGGCATAATCCGGCATAATTTCAGGCGGAAAACGCATACTTGCGGTATATGATTTTACGTAAGGACGTGTCGAAAAAAATAATTTCGTTATCGGCGGCGGTGTGCGCGTGCGTTTTCTCGCTCGGTTTGCAAACAAGGGGAGCGTTTCGGGCTTCGGCGAAAATCGGACAAACACCCGCTTTTGCTCTTAATCGCTCCGAAGTCTGCCTCACCGTCGAAGCCAACGGAAAATTTTTCGAGTATTCCTATCCCGAAATCGACGTTGAAAACGGAAAACCGTATCTCAAAAAAATTGACGAGGTCGTCGAGGATATTTATTATTCGTCGCTCGTTCCGCCAGTCGACGCGACGTTTGTCTGCCATCCCGAACAAGATGAACCTTTCGTATTCGTCGCCGAAAAAGTCGGGTTCGGAGTCGATAAACGCGCGCTTTTAAAGGGCATCGAAAAAACTCTCGAGCGCGGCGGCGGAAAATTTTGCGTCACGGAATACGTCGAAGTCAAGCCGCGCGTCACGCGCGAAGAACTCAAGTCTACGATGAAAAAAAGAGGAGAGTTTTCCACGCGGTATTCAAGTTCCGCGGCTTCGCGCAAAAAGAATATAAGCCTTGCGTGCAGGCAGTTGAATCTTACGGAAATCGCGAACGGCGAGGAGTTTTCGTTCAATGCTGCGGTCGGCGAAAGGACGGAAGAGCGGGGTTATTCCACTGCGAAAGTCATCGAAAACGGAAAATTCGTCGAGGGAGTCGGCGGCGGAGTGTGTCAGGTGTCGTCGACGGTGTATAACTGCGCTCTTTTGTCCGGGCTTACCGTCACCGAGCGGCACAGGCACAGCCTTGCGGTGTCTTACGTCGAGCCGTCGTTCGACGCGATGGTTAGTTATTCTTATGCCGATCTGCGTTTTTATAACGACACGGGAAAGTCTGTTTTTATCGTCGCGGACGCGGACGGAGAAAGGGTGAGAGTGCGGTTTTACGGCTTGCCGAATCCTTACCGATACAAACGAATTTCGGTCGTTAACGAACTTATAGAGCCGCTTCCCGAGGAAATTATCCGCACGAACGAATTGCTCGCGGGAGAAACGAAGAGAATGGTTTTCGCCAAAAAAGGAATGAAGAGCGCGGGCGTTATCGAGAAGTATCTCGGCGAAAAGATGCTCGAAAGAAAGTTGCTCGTGACGGACGAATATTCGCCCCTGCGCGGAATAACGCTCGAAGGGAGCAGACAACCGGACGAAAGCGGAAGATGATGCGGCAGAGCGGTAGCCGAGAGAGATTCGAACCACATAAGT
>DBEXQE010000333.1:0-3420 GCA_048167245.1 Christensenellales bacterium
CCATTTTTTTCATATTTCTACTTGACAATTCAAAAAGAATATGATAATGCAACCCAAGGCGGCGTATACGAGCGCATATACGCCGCCGCCTAACGCATATCGTCAAACGGCAACTCCTGCCCGCCCAAAATATGAATATGCAAGTGGAAAACCGTCTGACCCGCGTCGGCGCCCTGATTTATCACAAGCCGATAACCGCCGCCGAGCCCGAGTTTTTCTTTCAGTCCCGAAATCGTTTTCAGAATTTTGCCGATATTTTTCTCGTCGTCGGCGCTCATCCGATCCAAAGTCGGATAGTGATTTTTAGGCACGGCAAGATAGTGCGCTTTCGCCTTGGGGTCGATGTCCTTAAAAATAACGCAAAGGTCGTCTTCGTAGACTTTGTCGGACGGAATTTTACCGTCGACGATCGAACAGAAAACACAGTTACTCATAAATTTTTTCTCCTTTTATTCCATCTTTATAAATTTCTTTCAGTATATGTTTTGCGAAAGTTTTTTCTTCCGCTACCGAATAGACTTTTATGTAATTATCGGTGTAGCCGACGTTGAATTCGCCGTCGTTCTCTTCTATATAAACTTCGCGGACGGTCGTCAGATTCTTTCGCAAAAACTCGGTTTTGTGCTTATCCCGCAAAGCTCCGAGCTCCGCCGCCCTGCGGATGCGCGTGGCTTTGTCGACTTGCGGCAAGCGTGCCGCTTTCGTTCCCTTGCGCTCGCTGTAAGGAAAAATATGCGCGTCGGAAAATCTTATCCGCTCCATAGTTTCGAGCGTTTCGCGGTGATTTTCTTCCGTTTCGGTCGGAAAACCGGCTATTATGTCTGTCGTAATACCCGCAAACGGCATGATCTCGCGTATAAGATCGACTTTTTCGATAAATTCTTCGGGAGTATAATGCCTGTTCATTTTTTCAAGCACGCTTTTGCTCCCGCTCTGCATGGATAAATGAAAGTGCGGACAGAACCCGTTTTCAGCCATTGCGGTCAGTAGCTCGCGCGTTATCGCGCTACATTCGAGAGAACCTATGCGTTTTCGCGTTTTGACGCCCCCGAGCGCCCTTACAAGCTCCGTAAAGCTCTCGCCCGTGTCTTTCCCGAAAGCCGATATATCGACGCCCGTAAGCACTATTTCCCGCGTAAATTCGGCGGCTTTCTCGGCTTCCGCGACGACGCTTTCAATACTTCTCGAACGACTCCGCCCGCGCAGGTACGGTATTATGCAATACGAACAAAATCTGTTGCATCCGTCCTGGATCTTTATAAGCCCGCGCGTTCTCGTATGAGCCGGAAACAGATCGTCTTCGTAAACGGTCGGCAATTCGGCAATGCCGATTTCCGCCGCAACGCCCGCTCTTTCCGCAAATATCTCATCCGCGACCTTATCTATAAAACTCATTTTATCCGCAACGCCGCCGACTATTTCGACGCCGTTTTTTTCGGCATAAACCTTGCCGTCGTTCTGCGAACTGCAACCGCAAACGTAGATCGGAGCGTTCGGGTTCAGCTTCTTTACCCGACTTATCGTCTGACGCGACTTGCGGTCCGCTTCGCCCGTAACCGAGCAAGTGTTTATGACGTAGTAATCGGCGGGAACGAGTTTATCGGTGGCTTCGAACCCCTTGCTTTCAAGGCGCGAAATCATCGCCTGCCCTTCGTAAATATTGACTTTGCAACCGAGCGTAAAAACTACGAATTTCATAAATTTCTCAGTTCACCCCTTTCGTACATAACGACCGCCGCAGTCGCAATGCAAGCCGTTTCGGCGCGTAAGATCCTGTTGCCGAGCGTAACGGGAATCACTCCCGCGCTTTTCAGCATATCGACTTCCGCGACCGAAAAACCGCCTTCGCACCCGACGAGCAACGCTATCCTGTCGGATTCTCCCGCGCTCCGTAAAAACGATTTTATATCGAGATTTTTTTCGCTTTCGTACGGGAAAACGACAAGCGGATAATCTTTGATCTTTCCGACCGCTTCGCCGAAATCGAGCGCGGGACGGATATTCGGCAACGCTCCGCGACCGCACTGTTTTGCGGCTTCTTCGACTATGCGTTTAAGCCTATCGACGTTCACGTTTTTGGCTCCGCTTTGGACGAATTCCGAAATGACGGGATAGAAATTCTTAACGCCGAGTTCCGTGCATTTCTGCACGATAAAATCGTTTTTGTCGCCTTTCAGCGAGCAGAAAAACAAATCGACTTCCGAAAGCGTTTCCGAGCGGTTTTCGGTCTTATTCAACAGCGAAAGGCACGTGATATCCTTTTTTATATCGGTTATCTCGTAATTTCCGTCGTAGTATCCGTCGCATAGTACTATTCTGTCGCCTTTTTTCGCCCTGCAAACGACGGATAAATGTTTGTGCTCCGCTCCCGACAAGACGACCTTATCGGTCAGATCATCCACGAAAAATTTTCTCATAGCTTTTCCAAAAGCAACGCGTGCCACTCCCCGCGCCGTTCGGCTTTTATAAGTTTATATCCCGTCCCGAACGCTTGCGTTATCTCGTTTTCCCTGCCGTTTATTATACCGCTGAAAACGGCTCTGCCGCCCGACTTCAAGTTCGAGTCTATCCCGCTTTTCAACATTAGCAAAAGATCTACCGTAAGGTTCGCCAAAACGACGTCGAATTTCGTATCTTCGCCGTCGAGCAGACTTCCTTCGACTATCTTCGCGCGACCCGACACTCCGTTATAGCCGCAATTTTCTTTCGTCGCCGCAACGGCGATCTCGTCGTTGTCGATAAACGTGCAACTCTGCGCGCCGAGCGTAAGCGCGCAAATTCCGAGTATTCCGCTACCGCACCCGACGTCCGCGACCGCTTTTCCGTTTACGTCGGCAAGTTGCATAAGCTCCACGCACATGCCCGTCGTTTCATGACTGCCCGTGCCGAACGCCATACCGGGATTTATGTACACGGGAACTGTTTCGGGATACGGATTTTTCAGCCATTTGGGAACTATGGTCAGTCTGCCGCTCTTTATGGGCTTGTAGTAATCTTTCCATACGTTTTCCCACGTAGCGGAATCGACCGTTTCGGATCTCGTTTCGAGCGATCCCGCGCAAAAAGGAGATCTCGCCTTTATTTCGGCAAGCTCTTTTTCAAGCTCCGACTTGTCGAAATCTACGGGAAAATAGCCCGAAACGAGCACGGTCCCGTCGTCCTTTTCGAGCAACTTTTCGTCTATGTAATCCCAGATCCTGTTCTTCACGGCGTCGCGGAATTCCGCATAATCGGTAACGCTCACGCCGTCCGACCCGAAGTCGAGCATACTCGAAGAAACGAGTTCTTCGAATTCGTGCGTCGTGCTTACCGTGATTTTCTGCCACTTCATAATAGCTTTCCTTTCCGAAAAAAGCGGCGGAAATTACGCTACCGCCGCTTCTGTTCGTGAATTATCTTCTGTTGAACTCTTTTATCTTA
>DBEXQE010000334.1:0-1805 GCA_048167245.1 Christensenellales bacterium
CCAAGTGCCGTCGCCATAAGTGTTATATCCTTTTGCTACAAAATAATCGTTAGACCGCTTACCTACAATCGTTGTCCTACCGTACTTATCGGTTAAACAATTAGTAATTTGATATCCTTGCCGAGTTTTACCATACCTTGATTTTGCCATTTTTTCATACCTCACATTGTAAAATTTCGAATTTAATTTTGTCAAAGCGTTCCTGCACGAGAACGCCCGAGCTTTCACCCTTTCGGTCTACGTCCGTTTCAATAAATGTTCCGTTGTCGCATTCCAGTACGCTTATTATCTTACTTACATTCAACAATACTTTATCGCCGCCGATTTCCGTAATCTCTATAAATCCTTTCACTTTTATATATCCGTCCTTATTATTTTTTTGATTTCCCTTGCAGGGAGCAGTACCGCTTTCGCGGAATATTTTTATTTAAGAAAAAATCCCGCCCGCAACAATACGAGCGGGACATTTCCCCATTTTTGAAAGTGCACTTTCAATATATATCGATCGCTATACCTTGTACGCGCAACAATTGTCGTAAAAGCGATTTATCGCTCTTGCGTTGCGGCTTTATATCAGCTTCCCAAGGTATACCGTCTTTGTCTACAGTGCGAAGCAGATAAGAGTTATAGCGGCTTATTTTGCCGTCGTTGTCCCGTTGTTCTTCTTCGGAAATAATAAGTTCGGCTTTGTCCGATACGTTGAAAACAAAGTTTAACGGCTCGTAACCACCTTTATCGGGCGGGGTAAAGTCTATCTTTGTTTCTTTACCTTGCAGTTCGCCTTTGAGTATATAGGCGAAATACAAACTACCGTCTTCGGTCTTATACTGATTGCCCATTTTGTCGTTGATTGGCTCGCGCACTACATAAAGTTTCTTTTCCGTCGTTTCCGTGTTCGTCGTAGCCGTTGCCATTCCGTTTTTTTCATTTGCCATTTTGATTTACTCCCTTGGGCGTTTCCTACGCGCCCGTTTTTATTCCGTTAGCTTTTGTCAGCTCGGTGGACGGAGAGCGGGGCAGAAGATTGAACCCCGCAAACCGTTTCGTCTTAATTCTCAAAGACTCGTCAGCACCGTTACCAGTGTCGACTGTTCTTCGATCATAACGCAGTTACAATCCGCGCAAATTATGTTTACTTGCTTTGTAGCTCTTACAGATTGACCGCATACGGGGCAAACATATTTACGCGTACTCGAAGTCTTGACAGCTTGTCCCCTTAATACGGGAGCGCGATATATAAGGCTTTCGGGGTTATCCTTTACAAAATCCGCTATAAGCGTTTCGGTTTCTTTCGTAAGTTCTGTTTTCGACCACCCGATTGTCGGAACACACTCAACGTGCAAGCCGTGCGTTTCGGCGATCTTTTTGAATAATTTATTATGATATGTACCGCCGCGTGAAGTGTCTTGCATATTATTTGCGCTTGCGTATTGATGGCACATTTCGTGCAATAGCGTTGCCGCTATCTGACCGATAGGGCGGTTAAGCTCTTGCGCTACTATGTTCAGTTCGTGTTCGCCGCTGTCTTCGGTATTTTCATACCATACTTTTTTAACCGTAAACCAACCGTATGCGCGGTTGCGTTCGTCGCGCTGTACCGTAATTACGGGACGGGTGAGTTCGCCGTCAAATAGCTTTGCATTGCAGTAATCGTATAATTTGCTAAGGTATTTGACCGTTTCAATGTACTTTTCAGTTCCGTTTGTCATTTGTTCTTCTACCTTCCTTTTTATTTTCCGAACAATAAAAAACGGTATAGAACAGTATCTTTATTGTTCTATACCATTATAAACCTGTACGATCCG
>DBEXQE010000335.1:0-5096 GCA_048167245.1 Christensenellales bacterium
CACCCAAAAAAAATACTAAAATAACCACGACGCTATCGCGCGCGAAAAACAGATCAAAAAATGGCGGCGCGATAAAAAGATCGCGCTTATAAAATCTGTAAATCCAAATTTCGACGATCTGAGCGAAATATAATACGGAGAACTTATTTATTATGATCAAACGAAAAATCGACTGTCATTTACATACGGACGTTTCGCCGGACGGCACGGATAAGCCCGAAAAGGTAATAGAAGCGGCGATTGATATGGGGTTGGAGCATATCTGCCTTACCGATCACATGGATCTTTTCTATTCGGACGTGCAGTTTCAGGGCGTAACGGATATCGACGCGCACGTGAAAAAGCTGTTGCCGCTCAAAGAAAAGTACAAAGATAAAATTTACGTTTGCGTAGGCATAGAGTGCGGTTGGAAGAAAGAGAACGAGCGCGCCAACGCGAAAGCCGTGAACTGCGCGGGTCTCGAATACGTTATAAATTCCATTCACGAAGTGAACGGCAAAGACTGCTATTACAAAACTTCGTACGACGGCAAAACGAAAGACGAAGCGTATAAAGACTACTTCACCGCGATACTGAGAAGTCTTGACGCGCCGTATCCTTTCCACGCCGTGGGGCATATCACGTACGTGTCGCGTTACGCGCCGTACGAAAAAGCGAAAATTTCGCGCGGCGATTATACGGACTATATCGACGCCATACTGAAAAAGCTCGTCGACAAGGGCACTATTTTGGAACTCAACACGAACACGGGGAACTCGGGCGCGTATTCGATGCCGGAGATAGACATAGCCTGCCGCTACCGCGAACTCGGCGGCGAATTTATTACGTTCTCGTCCGACGCGCACGCCGTAAACCGCATCTGCGACGGTTACGAAAAGATAGCGACCGAAGCGCTGAAAAACGGTTTCAAATATTTCACCGTCATACAAAACGGCGAGAAAAAACCGATAAAGATCGAAGATTAAGAGAGAATTTCGAGAAGTTCTTCCGGCGAAACTTTGCCGCCCTTTTCCGTCGCGCCCAGAACCGCGGAAGAAAGGGCGGTTTTTTTACGTTGCAGATCGAGAATTTTCTGCTCGACGGTGTCCTTTACGGTAAGACGGTAGACCTGAACGGGCTTGTCCTGCCCTATGCGGTACGCGCGGTCGGTAGCCTGGTTCATAACGGATTCGTTCCACCACGGGTCGTAGTGGATAACGACGTCCGCGCCCGTAAGGTTAAGCCCCGTTCCGCCCGCTTTCAGCGAAATAAGGAACACCTGCGTGTCGTCTTCGTTGAAACGCTTGATAAGTCTCATTCTCTCGGATTTCGGGGTGTCCCCTTTCAGAATAAAATACGTGATCCCCATGTCCGTCAGCTTTTTGCGGATAATGTCGAGCATGGAAGTGAACTGCGAGAACAGCAATATCTTATGTCCCGAAGCCGTGGCGGAACTTACGAGTTCGAGACACGTTTCGAGTTTTGCCGAATTGCCGCGGTAGTCTGGATAAACGAGCGACGGACAACAGCATATCTGCCTTAGTTTGGTCAGCATGCTGAGCACGGCTATTTTGTTCATCTCCGCGCCCGAATTTCTCACGCTTTCGCGGACGAGCGCCAGGTTCGAGTGGTAAAGTTTTTCCTGCTCGCCGTCAAGCGCGGCTTCGACGTCCGTTTCGATCTTCGGCGGAAGTTCCGTCAGAACTTCCGTTTTCAAACGGCGCAGAATGAACGGCGAAACGAGTTTGTTCAGCTTATCGGCGGCTTGCGCATTGCCGCAGACTATCTCCGTTTCGAACCGCTCCTTGAACTTGTTGTAAGAAAACAGATAGCGCGGCATTATAAAGTCGAAAATCGACCACAACTCCGCGAGCGAGTTCTCGACGGGCGTTCCGGTAAGCGCGAACTTATGCGCGGCGACAAGCCTTTTCACGCTCTTTGCGTTCTTCGTGTCGGGATTTTTTATGTACTGCGCTTCGTCGATAACGGCGTAGTCGAAAGTCATATCCGCATACAGGTCGTCGTCGCGCCGCAAAAGTTCGTAGCTCGTTATGACCACGTCGTATTCGTCGGCGTACACGGCTTTTTCCTGCCGCTCCGCGGACTTTCCGAGAACCGGTAACACGCGCATATCGGGCGCGAACTTGTTGAATTCGTTGACCCAGTTCAATACGAGCGTAGTCGGGCAGACTATTATGGACGGTCTGCTCTTTTCCCCGCCCGCCGCTCCGCGCGCTTCCTTTTCGCTTTTGAGCAGCGAGATTATCTGCAACGATTTTCCGAGTCCCATATCGTCCGCGAGTATGCCGCCGAAACCGTAGCGCGAGAGCGATTTGAGCCACCGAAAACCCGTTTTCTGATAGTTTCGCATAACGCTTTTAAGCTCTTGCGGAACGGCGATATCGAGATCGGACGTCGAATAAAAATTCTTGATGAGTTCTTTGAAACTTGCGTCGCGCGAAAGATCGAAAAAGCCTTCTTTGAGTTCGCTGTTGAGAAACGGCGCGTAGTAAGTCGGCAACGTAACCGAGCCGCGCTTGCCGTCCGAGATCTCCAAAATTTCCGACAGTGAGCGGATGCTCGGGTCGATAAGGTCCACGAACGAGCCGTCGGAGAGCCGTATATAGTTGCGCTTTTCGCGGTACGCCGCCAGAACGGCTCTTATTTCTTCCTGCGTGTACTCTTCCGCGTCGAGATCGACCCTAAGCAGTCCGCTGTCGAGCCGCACGCCGACTTTTATGCGCGGTGGCTTGCGGACTTTCATTTTCTTTACCGCGTCTTCGAGATATATGTCCGCATAATCGTACAGCTCTTTCAAACCGTTCGTCATAAGAGAATAGATATCGGCTTCCGCGTCGAGCGTAAGGTCGGGAAAGTTCGGAAAATACTTTCTGAGCACTTCTTTAAGCCCGTTTTCGCCGTCGGTGTCGCGCATAGTGTCCGCAAAACCGTTCACGTTGAAGATATCGACTTTTTCGTCGTCGTACGAACATTCCAAAACGGCGTTTATAACTCCGCCCTTTTCGGAATTTATAAAAAGTTTCGCGCAGAGCGGCGCGGCTTCGTAGACCGACAGATCCACGCCGAAAGATTCGATCGGCATATACTGCGCCGCCGAAAACAGCACGCTGTTATAAAGCGTCGGCATATCGCTTTCGGTAACGAAAATTTTCTTATTCGCGTTCAGCGCGTTCAGAAGCGGCAGTTCGGCTTCGGCGAATTCGCGACTCAATCTGTGGATCCGCGAATCGGTTATAAGGTATACGTATTTTCTGCCCGCCGCCGTCTTGAAGTTCGGCACGTCCGCCGTAACGTTATATCCGTCGTCGACTTTCTCCACGTTGATATGCGCGTCGAGAGTATCCGCGCCCGAAACGACCGCTCGCACGCCGTCTTTCATCGCGAGATCGTCGAACCGGACGAGCCGCCCGTCGAACAAGCTCATGAATTCGTCGACGTCGCCGCGAAGAAGCGGCAGTTCGTCGCGAGCCGCTACTTTGCCCGACGCCGTAGCGATCTCCGACTTTTCGTCGTAGCTCTCGGTAACGAACTTGACGAGCGGACGACTGCCTTCCGCGAAATTCTGTATATGGTGTTCGAGTTCGAGATTGACGCCGTAGCGGCGGTATCCGCTCGAATGTACGGCGGCAACGAAATCGGCTATGTCCTTCAACGCGTAATTCTTCGTCTTGCCTATCGAAAATTTCAGCGCGAGCTTGCTGTCCCCTACGTATTTGAGCGTCGGGATCAGATTGACGTCGCTGTCCCCGCCGCCCATAAACCGCTTGTGTTTGCGGCGCGAATATTCTTTGGATAAATTCAGAGCGACCGCGTCGGAATGAGCCTTGTGCGCCGCGGGAGCCGCTTCGGCTTTCTGCGGAAATCTGTCTTCGTAGGAAAGCGCCGTAGCGACTATGTGTTTGCAGGGTCCCGTTTCGAGCGAAAAAACCGAGCAGTCGCACGAATAGTCGTACAGCCCGCCCGTTTCGTCGAACGTTATGCTCGTCGTGTATTTGCTACGCCCCGCAACGCTCGCCGTTATGCGGAACTTTCCGCCGTCCGTGTAACCGCCCGTAAGCCCCGATACCCTGCTGTCGTAAAATCTTCTTTTCCCGCTCGCGAAAGCGTCGCCCGAGCTTTCCGCATAAAGCGCGTCGAAATCGAGATTCATTTTGTCCGTGCCGCCTTTTGAATTTTTCGCAAAGATAATTATAGCACTTTTTCCCCGATTTTTCAAGCGAATAAAGCGGTTTTACGGTAACGGTTTTTATCTGTCGTTCGGTCTGCTTTTCTCTCCCGTTTTACGGAATTTCGAACTTACGCACTGTCTGTTTTCGTATCCGCAATTTGCGCATTTTACGTATTCGTATTCCGTCTCGTACCGACCCGTTTCATAATAATCGGTTCCGCGCGTATGCTCGTAAACGCTTACGTTCTTGCCGTCGACCGTAGCGCTTCCGACGTGCGATATGCCGCCGCGCGTAGAACGTATCTTACGTTCGCCGTCTTTGCTGTCTATGTCGCGTCTGCCCGTGCCGCAAACCGAATTTACCGTATCGCAATTCGGACACGTGTACTCTTTCAAAAGCCCATACGCGTCGAGCGGTATATTCGCCGCACCCAACGTTGAAAACATACAGCCGACCGCAACGGATAACGGCAAAACTACGTGAATCAAAACGTAGTCGGATAACTCTACGGAATTATCGAATTGCGCAACGGGTCTGTTCGGTACATAAAACGCAAATACCGCAACCGTCGCCGCTAACGACATTACTATCACGGGAATTATAAACGGCAGACAGTATTTCTTGTATAGCGAAAAATCGAATGAGTTACACCCGTAATGCGCCGCTTCTTTCAGTCGCGCTCTGTATTTCGGCAAAGCTCTGTCCGCAAGTACCGTCAGACTACCGCCTTTTCCCGCGACTTTTATTTTTATTTTCCGCAATAATCCGACCGACAACACGGCAATAACGATACAGGCGATCGCAAAAACAAAGTATACGCAGTTTTGTAAGAATTTCAAGTCGGACGCTTGCGGCGCTCCTTTATGATTTTTGAAAACGGAAAACAAATGTTGGCTTAATATTTCGGAAATGAACGCAAACGACAAA
>DBEXQE010000336.1:0-9898 GCA_048167245.1 Christensenellales bacterium
TTGTTTTCTGTTGGCGGCGGTAATCGCCTTGCCGTTTGCCGCATGTACGAAAGCGGGCGATCCCGCGGATAAAGATCCGACCGACGGCTTTAAGGGCATGTACGACGAACACTACGGCAGGAACGATTTTCTGGATTGGGAAATTCGCGACGGCGTGCTGTACGACTTCGAGAACGACGGCGCGGACCTTATGAAAAAACTCACGCTGACTTCGTACAGCGGCGATCTGACTTTCGATACGGACGCGAACTACGTTTCGAGCGGAAAATACAGCCTGAAAAACGTCATAAAAAACGATACTTCGCTTGCGCCCGCTTCGATAACGTACAGATTTTTTACGGGCAATAACGGAAAGGACATAACCCGCGTTTCCGAAATAACGCTCGACGTTTATAACTTGCAGGATTACGAACTCGGTATCGTTCCGAGATTGGTTTTCGGAAATTACGGATACGAATTCGACGAGATCGCGATCGCCGCTTCGGGTAAAACGCGGGTCTCGATGGGGTTGAGCGCGGAAATAAAGAACTATATAAATATGCGCCCCGAATACGGTCTGAACTCGCTTACTGCGATAACATACGTTTTGACGCTTCCGTCGGGGCATGACGGCGATAAGACGGTCTATATGGACGACTTGCACTATCACGCCGATAATTCTTACGAGCCGGAGGGCGGAGCTACGCCGTTTGCGCGCAAGGATAAAAACGCCGCGGACAGGGAACTGAACGATTTCGACGATTTTAACCGTTCGCTGTTCGTCATTCCCGAATATCCTTACGACGACGGAGCGAGATCGTACTATGCGGCGGCTTCGAGATATTTCAAGTTGGAACATTCGACTTCGTTCAAACGCGAGGGCGACGGCGCGCTGAAAATCACGAACGTCGGTTGGGAATGGGAGTACGACAGGAACGCGATAGACGTTCACGGACATACTTACAAATATCCCCGACTGTCGTTTTCGGGCGCGGATATGATAGGGACTACCGACCTTTCGAATTACAAAACGCTGTCCGTGTGGGTCTATTACGACAGACGTTCCGACACTCAGGGCAAAGAGAGCAATCCCGAGTATATACAGCTGTTCCTGCAACTGTACAGGAGCGCCGTAGGGAGCGCGTATGCTTCGAGCGGCAGACCGATGTATATCCCCGCGAACAAGTGGGTCAACGTGCGGGTGGATCTGACGGTCGATCGGTTCGCGTCCCGAAGCCGCGTCGAAAAAATCGATATATATACCTACGGCGTGGCGGCTTTTCAGGACGATATCGAATTTTACATCGACGACATGCGACTGTCGGAGCAGGCGGTAAACAGAGACGACTTCAATTTCACGGACGGCGATTACGCGCTCTACGACGAAAACGGCGCCGTGATAAGAACTTAAAAACAATTATGGGAGCAAGACAATGAAAAAAACGTTTGGAAAATTATTTGCATGCTTTATGGCGGCCGTCGCGGCGTTTTCCGTCGCGGGGTGCAAAGGCGGAAAGATAAGCGAAGTGGACGACGGAGAAGGAGTGCTCAACATACTTTGCATGGAAGCCGGTTACGGCACGACCTTTATGGACGAGTGGATAAAGGAGTTCAAAAAGGTACCCGGGAACGAAGACGTAACGGTAAATCCCGTTTACGACGTTCAGGTCGGCGACACGACGCTGTCTTTGTTGAACGATCCGTCGCTCAATCCGTACGACCTTATTCTGACTGGTACGTTCTCCTACGTGAAACACGCCGAGAACGGTCTGCTCGAAGATCTTTCGGGCGTTGTGTCCGAGCTCGATTATCCGCTGCTCGACAGTTATGCGGATTTCGGCAAGTACAAGGGAAAAACTTACGTTCTGCCCTGGGTGCACGGTCCCGCGGGAATTATTTACAATACGGATATGCTCCCCGCAGAAAGGATCCCCAAGACCACGGACGAACTCGTCGCGCTGTGCGGCGACATAACGGCGGGCAGGATCGAAACGGCGAAAGACATCAAACCGTTCGTCTGGGGCGGCAGTAACGCGGGCAATTACTGGCGCTATTCCGCGGACTGCTGGTGGGCGCAGTACGACGGCGTAGACGCTTACCGCGACTTCTGGACTTTCACCGTCGACGGGATACCGAACAGCCCCGACGGTTACCGAGTATACGGTCAGCAGGGCATTTTGGAAAGTTACACGGTGCTCGAAAACATTCTGAAACCCGACTACTGCGTTTACGGCAGTCAGTCCAAAGATCACACGACTTCGCAGTCCGATTTTATGCTCGGCAGGGCTGTCATGATACCGTGCGGGGACTGGATGGAAAGCGAGATGAGAAAGAATTACGCTTCCGTAACGAATTACAAACTCATGAGAACGCCCGTTATTTCCGCTCTCGGCGATAAGCTGAAACTTGCGGGCGACGGCGCGACGCACAGTCAAAACGACGAAAAACTTTCCGAAGTCGTCGGATACATAGACGACGGCAAGACGGACGGAGAAATTTCGGCTCTTACGGGCGTTACCGTCGCAAAGGCAGCCGCAGTCCGCGAAGCGCGTCTTACGATATACAGCATGGACAGCAGACATCAGGTTTTCATTCCGTCTTCGTCGAACGCAAAGGACGAAGCGAAAGCGTTCATTAAATTCATGTCGTCGCTCAAAGCGTCCGAAATTTTTCAGAAAGAAGCCCGTTCTCAGCAGCCTTACGATTACGGCGCGGACGCGGTCGTCTGCGAGGGCGCGTCGTCGTACCTGAAAAACAATATCGAACTCGTGAAAGACGCGAAATTCATCTTCCCCGACTACGACACTTCGTCCATAAGATATAAGGGCGGCGTAAACAGAGAGTTCGTGAAATACAACGACGAACTCGAAATATCTTTCTACGACGGCAATCTTACCGCCAAAAAGTTGTTCGACGACAATTACAACTACTTTACCGCGGCGGGCGAAAACAAATGGTCGTATCACTATAATCTGAGATAAGGAGCAAGGACTTTGCAAAAGAGCGGGATCAAGGCGCTCGGAAAACGCAAACGCGGCAAATACGGTTTAAGAGATTACGTTTTTATGCTGTCGTTTTCCATCGTGCCGATATTGTGGTTTTTACTGTTTTACGTATACGTGAACGCGCGCGGCTTTGCCATGGCGTTCGAAAACATGGACGCAAACGGTAAACTGTATTTTACGTTCAAGAACTTCGCCGACGTGATCAGGGATTTCGGCGTTGCGGGCAACAGGATAGGCGAAGCCGTAAAAAATACGGCGATAATGTTTTTGTCGGGTAAATTCATAGCGTTGCCTATAAGTCTCGCCATAGCGTTTTTCATGCTTAAAGGAATGGCGGGATCGAATTTCTTCAAGGTGGCTTTTTACGTTCCGGCAATGATAAGTCAGGTGGCGAACGTATACATTTTTACCTACTTCGTCGGCGTTAACGGACCTTTGTACGAAATATTCAAACTCATGGGGTTCAACGAAAACAACTATCCGATAATGTTTTACGGCGACGGAGCCATGGCGTCGCTCGTGTTTTACAGCATTTGGGGCGGCATGGGCTTTTCGGTCATCCTTCACACGGCGATGATGAACAGGATACCGCTCGACTTGTTCGAGAGCGCGAAACTCGACGGCGCGAGCTTTACGGCGGAATTTTTCAACGTCGTTTTGCCTAACATTTGGAGCATAATCGCGACCGAATTCATTACGGGGCTTGCTTCGTGCTGTTCGGGCGCGGGACTTGTTTTGCTCACGACGAAAGGCAAGTACGGAACGTATACCGTCGGCTATTATATGTTCGAAGCCGTAAGGTACGCGGGCGATCCGTCCACGCTGTTCTATCCCGCGGCGTTCGGAATGCTTTTAAGTTGCGTTCTCGTCCCGCTCGTCATGATCACGAGAAAAGTGCTGTATAGTTTTTGGAGAGATGCGGAAGTATGAGAGCGAAAGAAAGAAACGTTCACAATATGAACAACGGTTTTCACCGCGCGGTGGTTTGGTGCGTGTTCGGCGTTATCTGCGTCTATACGCTTCTGCTGTTTTTGCCGTACGTCTGGGAATTTATCAACGCGTTCAAAATCGAAAACGAGTTTGCCGTTTCCGCATTGGCTCTGCCTAAGACCTGGCATTTCGACAACATAATAAAATGCTTTTCGGAATTGCAGGTGCAGGGCGTGAATTTTTTGGGCATGGTATACAATTCGATCAAACTCGTTATTCTGATGACTGTCCCCGGCATAGTGTTTCCCGTTATGCTCGCGTATATCGTCGCAAAGTATCCGTGCAAATTCACGAAAACGATCTCCGTCATAAACCTGATAAGGCTTACCGTTCCCGTGCTCGGTTCGTGGCCCGCCATGTATTCGCTTATAAAGACGCTCGATATCATAAACAATCCGGCTACTATATGGATACTGTGGAGTTCGGGATCCGGCGCGATATTTTTCACGCTGGTCGCCTTTTTCAACGGAATAAGCAATACTTACATGGAAGCCGCAAAGATCGACGGCGCGGGCAATTATCTGATATTTTTCAGGATCATTCTGCCGCAGGCGACGGGTATAATAACCGCGTTTATCATTTCCGCGGCGATCGGCGCGTGGAACGACTACGAAACTTCTTTTCTGTATTTCTACGATTACCCGACGGTCGGGCTCGGTTTGTATAAATTCAAGGAATTGCAGACGCATAGGGCGAACAGACCGATGCTCTTTATGGGAATAAGTCTTTTTATGCTACCCGTGCTTATATTGTTCGTTTCGTTCAGTAAGGTCTTTATGAAAAACGTTTCGATCGGAGGAATAAAAGCATGAATAAGACTTTTTTATATATGCCGCGGGTAACTATCGTACCGGGAAAGTATGAGAACGAGAGAATAGAAGAACTCGTAAGATGCTGTAAAAAATACCGTTACGACGAAGTTATCTTTTTTATAAACAACGAGAGCCTGTTTCGCGGCTTTTTGACGAAAGACGAGATCGTCCCGAATCTCGAACTCATTAAGCGCGCGAAAAAGCGCCTTGACGAAATAGGCGTTAAAACGTCCTTAAATCCGTGGGCGACCGTGGTCCATTGCGAGCGCGGCAGAAAAATGCGTCCGGATCTCACGTTTGCGCGCATGGTCGACATAAACGGCGACGTCGGCGAGCTGATCGTCTGCCCGTCGGACGAAAAATGGCGTGATTATTTTTGCGACTTTTTTGCGTTCATCGCCGCAGAAGTCCGCCCCGAAACTATCTGGATAGAAGACGATATGCGGCTTCTGAATCACGCGCCGTTAAAGTGGGGCGGCTGTTTCTGCGAAAAGCACATGAAGATGTATTCCGAATATATCGGTCGCGACGTTACGCGCAAAGAACTCGTCGACGGAATGGCGAGCGGAGCGGAAAACGGGATCTACCGCAAGGCGTATTTCTACGTGAACCGCAGAGAAATGAACGAATTGGCGGGAATGCTCGAAAAAGCCGTCCATGCTCGCGCCCCGCAAACCAAGATAGGACTCATGACGGGCGATCCGTCGCTTCACAGCATAGAGGGACGCGATTGGTTCGGGATAACGAAAGGGTATTCGGGGAGCGAAGATCCCGTGGTAAGGATCCATATGCCCATGTACAGGCAAGTCGAATCGCAAAGATTTTGTTGGTTTTTCAACACGGTAAGTCTTGCAACGCGGGCGCTGTTGCCGAGCGGTTCGGTCGTTCTGCCCGAAGTGGAAAACGCCAAATTTTCCTTGTACACGAAGTCGAGAAACATGACGCGTTTTCAGACCGAAACCACGCTTGCGCTCTGCGCGGACGGAGTTACGCTCGATATCGACTGTTTCTGCGGCGGCGGCGTCATCGACGCTTACGGCTACGGGGACAAGCTGAATTCCGTAAAAGATTTTCTCGGAGCGTGTAAGTCGCTCGATATACCGTTTTCGTCCATGTCGGGCATAACGGTGCCGATATCCGAAGACGGCTTTTTGCGCGCGTCTTGCGTCGGAAGCGTGGAAGAACTCAGAAACGACGAGTTCTATTGGGCGGGTCATTTCGCGTCGGTCGGCATAGCTTTCAAGTACGAAAAAAAGCAAAATTTCGAAAATAAGATAGTCGCGCTGTCGGGAAATATGCTTCTGAGCTATACGGACGACGAAATAGAGAAACTATTTGATAAGAATTGCTTGATTTTGGACGGCGTAAGTGTTAAAATATTGTTCGCCAGGGGCTTGCAACGCCTTATAAACGCCGTTTCCTACGAGCAGTACGACGCGGAGACCGACGAGCGGTTTTCGATAGAAGAAGCCGCCGAAGGTCGCGTGTACATGGGGATAAACGGCGCGAGAGCTTCCACTTGCGTTACGTGTCCGCCGTGCCTTAAAATCGAGTACGGAAAAGAACCTACCGTATACACGAATATACTCGACAGTCGGGAAAATTTCGTGTGCTGCAATATAGTGCGATTCGACAACTGTCTCATATTCCCGTATTTGGGCACGGGCAGATTTCACGGCGCGCTCACGGATCTTCGGACGGAAGCGTTGAAGTCCGCGCTTACGGAAATTAAAAAATACGATTCCGACGTCGTGTTCTGCAACGAGCCGTATTTGGCTGCGTATTACTACAAGACGGAAAAGAGCGATTACGTAATGCTTATAAATTTCTCGGACGACGATTACGACGACGTTACGGTTTACGGGTTGCCGCCCTACCGCTTTGCGAAAACGCTGTCGAGAGAAACGGGCGAAAAAAAAGACGCGCGGTTTACCGAAAACGGCGGATTCGTCGGAAAAATCCCGGCTACGAGCGTGTGCGTGTTCGAATTCGTAAAATAAAAGAAAAATTGCGGAGAGAAAAAGACAAGTGAAATATTTTACGTTTACCGTAGACGACAATATCAGATTTCTTAAAGAACTTACCGAAAAAGATCACGGCAGTATTTTCGACCATCCTTACGCGGCAACGTTTCTTGCTCTGCATAAAAAGTATGCCGCCGCGATTCAGTTGAACCTGTTCTACCGCGACGGAGATTTTAGAAGCAGGGACGGAGACGGGAAAGACCCGAGCGGATATTTCGATCTTTCGATGATGACCGACAGGTATAAAAGCGAGTGGGAGAAAAATTCCGATTGGCTTAAAATGTCGTTCCATTCCGACAGAAACAACGTAAGACCTTATATAAATTCGGAATACGACGAAGTTTACGAAGACTGCCGCAAAGTTCAAGACGAAATAATAAGATTCGCGGGAGAGAAAAGCTTGGCGAAAACGACCACCGTGCATTATTGCGCGTGCAAAAAAGACGTTGTTTCGGCAATTAAAGACTGCGGCGTCAAAGGGCTTTTGGGGCTTTACGGCACCGACGCCGAGCCGCGCTACTCTTACGACTGTTCCGCCGAAGATGCGCAAAAAGGGCGGAACGGCGAGATCTTTTCCGAAAACGGAATGTTTTTCGCGGGGATAGACGTAGTTCTGAACGTGTTCGGCATGGAAGAAATAATGCGTAAGCTCGACGGACTGAAAGAGCGCGATATCGTAAAAATAATGATACACGAACAGCATTTTTATCCCGATTTCAGACTGTATCAGCCCGATTTTTACGAAAAGTTGGACAGGTCGTTTTCGTTTCTTATAAATAACGGTTTCAAGAGCGTGTTTTTCGAAGATATCGTAAGAGAGCTATGTTGAAAAGATCGTACGATATTTACTACAAAAAAGCCGTTTTAAGTTGGGACGAAGCTCTGCCGCTCGGCAACGGAAAACTCGGGTCGCTCGTTTACGGAGACGGTCCGCTAAAGGTCGCCGTCGACAGGATAGATCTTTGGGACGAGAGAACTCATCCGTGCACGCGGGAGAGCGGTTTTAATTTTCAAAATCTCGTAAGACTGTCGAAAAGCGAGAAAGACGAAGATTGGAAAGAGCGGAACAGGCTTTTCGAACGCATAACTTCGGCGGCGTATCCGACCAAGATCACTGCGGGCAGGATAGAGATAGACTTCGGCGTAAAGACCGAGAACATACGGAGCAAAGTTCTTCTGAATAAAGCGATTGCCGAAATATCGATAGACGGCGATCCTGATAAAAGAGCCGAAATATTTTTGAGCGCGACCGATCTCATAGGCGTAATGCGCGTACGGGGCGCGCGTTCTTTCGATATCCATATTCCGTCTTATCTGTCCGGAAACGACGACGGAGATCGGCGGAACGATTCGGGACTCGGCGAGAACTATAAAGACGGCTGTCTGCATTATCCGCGTGCCTGCGTCGAGCGCGACGGAGAATATATGTTTTATTCTCAGAAAACGAATACCGATTTTTGTTTCGGCACAGTCGCGCTTATAAAGAAGAAAAAGAATTTTACGGAAGTTTACTATACGGCGGAAAGCAATAAAGACGCCGACGATTTTATTTCTTACGCGAAACAAATGCTGTTCGAAGCCGCGCGAAAAGGTTACGCAAAATTAAAGCGCGACCACGTTTCGCGGTGGAAAAATTATTGGGAAAAATCGGACGTCTCCGTTAAGGACGAACTTATAGAAAAGACTTATTACAGGAGCTGGTATCTGTTCGCGTCGTGTTCGAGAAAAGGGTTTTATCCGATGCCGCTTCAAGGCGTCTGGACGGCAGACGACGATTCTTTGCCGCCCTGGAAAGGAGATTATCATCACGATACGAACACTCAGCTTTCGTATCAGTCGTACTTGAAAGCGAACAGAACGGACGAGGGCGAGTGTTTTATAGATTATCTGTGGGCGCAAAAGGACAATTACAGAAAATTCGCAAAAGAATTTTACGGCGTCGACGGAATGATAATACCGTCGTCGTCTACGCTGAACGGCAAACCCGTGGGCGGATGGGCGCAATATTCTTTTTCGCCGACAATGACGATATGGGCGGCACAGAGTTTCGACGAATACCGTCTTTATACGGGCGATAAAGATTTTGTCGCGACGAAAGCGTATCCGTTTTTCGCCGAAGTCGAAAAGGCGATATTTTCGCTTTTGGAAGAGAAAGACGGCAAGTATTATCTGCCGGTCTCGTCGTCTCCCGAAATTTTCAATAATTCGAGAAAAGCGTGTTTGGAACCGAACAGCAATTTCGATCTCGCGCTGTTGAAGTATCTGTATAAAACGCTGTCGGAGTATTGCGACATTCTCGGAATAAGCGGCGATAGGTACCGCGATATTCTCGGAAAATTCGACGATTTCGCCGTGCGGGACGGAAAATATCCGTTGATAGACAAAAAGACGCGTCTCGATTTTTCGCACAGGCATTTTTCGCATCTTATGTTCATGTATCCGTTGCATCTCGTAAATTACGATACCGAAGAACACAAAGCCTTGTATAACGGCGCGATAGAAGATATCGAGAGACTCGGGACCGGACTGTGGGTCGGTTTTTCGTTCGCGATGTGCGCGCAGATCTATGCTATGGCGTTGAACGGTAACGGGGCTTACGAAAAGTTGCGCGCGTTCTGCGACGGTTTCGTCGCGGAAAACGGCTTTCATCTGAACGAAGATTTCATGAATAAGGGCTATTCGTCTTTTCATAACAGACCGTTTACTATGGAAGCGTCTTTCGGATTTTGCGACGCTTTGCAGGAAATGCTTTTGCAGGAGCATCGTGGATTTCTGCACGTTTTTCCCGCCGTTCCCGACAGTTGGCTCGACAGGGAAATATCGTTTGAAAATTTTTTAAGTTACGGCGGAATAACGGTAAGCGCAAAGGCGAAAGGCGGCAAAACCGAACGAATAAAGCTCCGTATCCCGAGAAAATCGGATATAAAAATAATGAACACGTTCGGAAGCGATCCCGTGTTTGCAAAGACCGAAAAATTCGTAAGTTCACTGACGGCGAAAGACGGCTTTTTTACGCTCGACGGGATAGACGGCGAAGTCGTCATAGAGTCGGTATTCCGTTCGTAATTTTATATTCGCCCGCGCCGAA
>DBEXQE010000337.1:0-3783 GCA_048167245.1 Christensenellales bacterium
TGTTATTGATCGTTTGTCGTATAAACCACGGTGTTAAAGAAAACAAGCTCGTTGCGGTTGAATTCCCAACCGTCGGTAAAAGTCGCTCTCGCGTCCGCCGCATTTATATCGGCGAAAGCGGTTTTGTCGAACACGCCTTCAATGAATTTATCTGTCGTTCCCGTGCCGTCGTTAAGCAAATCGGTATAATTTGTAAACAACGAACAGTTCTTTCTGTATATATCGGGCTGATTTACGGTATTCATATAATCGCTCGGAAAACCGTTTACTTCGCCCGTCGAATAAGGTTTACCCCACGAAGGAGCGTCGTCGGACGTGCCGATGTTCCCGCTGAACCAACCGCGCAAGTCGCCTTCTTGCTTATTGCTTATCATAATGCAGTTTTCTATCTTTCCGCCTTGATTGGACACCGCAAAACCGTAGTATCGTGCCGTTTCGGGAAAATTTCGAACCGTATTGTTCGTGCCGCTGACCCATCCGTTGTCATAAGTTTTTAATATATCGCTGATTACGTTGCGTATTACGCCGTTTGCGTTGTTTACAAACACGATACCCGCGCCCGTACCCAAACTGCCTGATTTATTTGTGCGCAACTTACCGGTAACGTAGCAGTTTTCTATGGTTCCGGAGTTGTTGAACGCAAGCAAAGCTATTCTCGAATAAACGCCTCTGCCGTTATGGCATCCGTCGTTTGCGCCGGTAGCAAACGTATACTGCCCTATTTCGCCGTGGATACGTAAATTTTTGATCGTCGCGCCCGCGGCAATATTGCCGATAAACGCAACGTTATGCTTTGCATCCGTTGAATTTCCAAGCGTATGCGTTATCGTGAGTTTATGCCCCTGCCCGTCGAGATAACCGTTAAAAGAAGGTATAACCGAATACGGCGCGCTGTTTTTGTTCCACTTGGCGGTATCGTCCATAACTATATCGTTTTCCATAACGAGATACGCGCCGCTCGTAGAAGCGTTTTCGATAAATTCCTTGCAAGTCGATATGCTTTTTGCAACGCTTACGCGCGCTACCGCGCTGCTATCCGCGTATTTTACGGTTACGGACGTAACGCCGCTGGCTTTTGCTTTCAGCTTATATACGCCGCTTTCGTTCACGACTTCGGCTATCGACTCGTCCGCCACCGTAAGTTCTATTTCGGGGTTTTCCACGAGATCGAGTTCCAATCCGTCGTAAGCCTTAACATCTATCGGCTTTTGTTCGTCTTTTTTAAGATAAATTATGCCGTCTCCGAATTCAACGCTGTTAAAATTCTTAACCGCAACGTTGCATACCGCCGTCAAATCTTTATACGTCGCCGTTACGGAAGAAACTCCTTTGCCGGCAGCCGTAACAACGCCGTTTTCGTCGACGGTAGCTATCGCTTCGTTTTCCGCCGAATACGAAACGCCGCTTTCGACTATCTTACCGTCATACATAACGTACAGCTTGCGAGAATCTCCGCCCACGCGCAACGTAACGGATTTCGCAAAGAACGACAGTCCCTTTCCGTCGTTTTCCGCCACAACGCTAACTATGCACCGCGCCGTTTCTTCGCCTACGGCGACCGTAATAACGGCTTGCCCCAAAGACAGTCCCGTTACCGTTCCGTCCGAAGAAACCGCCGCAACCGAATCGTTGTCGCTCGAAAAACTCGGAGTTCCTCCGCTCGCCGATTCCACGACCGAAATCTTAAAAGTTTCGTCGAGTTTTAACGTATAAGACGTATAGTTAAGCTGTAATTTCGCGCCGTCCGTTTCTTTGTCTTTGCACGCCGCAAAAGCAAACAAACTCAAAACAAACGCGAGTATAAAAACTATCGGTTTCTTTATTCTCATTATTTTCCCCTCCCGCTATGCTTTTTGATAAATCGTATTGCCGAAGAACGTTAATTTATTTTCTTCGAAAGACCAGTTGTTGCCGAACTTTGCGGTATATACCGATTTATCGGAAACAACATAATTTTCGAATCTTGCGTCTTTATCTGCTTCGGCTATGCCTTCGTGAGCCATATTCGAATCGTAACCGCTACCCGAAAGCAACTTGTCGTAACTGTCGAAAATGTAGCAATCGGATCTTTTCGCGTCCAAATCGTTTCTCATATAATACGTTTTCCAACCGCCGTCATCGCGCGACAAATATGAATTTTCCGTTGACTTAGACACAATTTGCTTGTAGTAATACGTTAACTCAGTACCGTCTTTTTTGCCGTAGCTACCCTCTTCTTTCGAAATTATCAAGCAGTCCTTTATAATTCCCGAATTATTCGGCGTTATCGCATTAAAAGCCGCTTTCATATTGTTAGCGGTAATATCCACTATCAAACCGGATAAAGTTCCCGTCGTTTCGTTTTTGGCTATAAGTCCCGACGTGAGCCATTTGCCTATGTTACTTCCGTTTCCGATTCCCACCGGCTCGGTTTTATCCGCCTTTACGTAACAGTCGTGAACATACCCGTAATTGTTTACCGCCAAAATTCCGCAACTTTCCTGATAAGCGAAATTATCGAAATACAACAACAAATTCTTTATTTCCGCGCCTTCGGCAACCGTCTCGAACAAACCGCAATAATTGTTTACCGTTCCTTGCGGTCTGTCGAGATTTTCGAGCTTATACCCGTTGCCGTTGAGTATTCCGCCGAATTTGGAAATTACGGTTTGAGAAGTCCAAGCGTAACCGCTGAAATCGAGATCGCCCGTCAAATTATATACGATATCGTTATCGCTTTTAATTGAAAGAAAATCGCTTACGCTGTTTATCGAAACCGAATCGTATACTTTTATGCGGCAAGTCGCTCTCACAGACCCGTAGCTTGCCGTAACATACGACGTTCCGCGCATAACCGCCGTCAGCTTGCCGTCCGACAACGCAACCGCATTGCCGCTTATCGTCCAAGCCAAATCGACGTTTTCTTCCGAAATTTCGCCGTTTTTGTATAATATGGGACTGACGTTTATATCATCGCCTTTTTCCGCATTGTAATCCGTTTGTTCGAACCTTAACGCGTATTCGCCGTCATATACGTAAACGGTACATTTTGCGCCCGTGTTTTCGTAACTTACCGAAATAACCGCCGTGCCCGCTTTTAACGCTTTGACTTTTCCGTCCGCGACGGTTGCTACCGTTTCGTCCGAAGATTCCCACGTCGGTTTCGAGTCAACCGAAACTCCGTTATGCGTTAAAGTAAATTCTATATCGCACTCTTTATCCGTTTGAAGCGTATACTCGCTTTTTGCAAGATTCAACACATAACTGTCCGCGCCCGCGTTTTTTTCTACGACGGTAACTTTACATTCGGATTTTACGTTGCCGTCCGTCGCTTCTATTACGGTTTCTCCTACGGATACCCCCGTAACTTTACCCCTTTTGTCTACGCGCGCTATATTTTCGTCGCGGCTCGACCAAGTCAACGAAGCATCCGTTTTCGTTTTGATAAAATAGCTGTCATCCGTCTCTACGGTACACTCAGTATCGCTTAAAATCCCGTCCGTATTATGCTTATTCTTATCGGAACAAGCATAAAATACCAACGAAAAAGCAAGTACGACGCATAATAAAACCGTTTTGATTTTTTTACTCATCTTTTATTCCTCCCATACAGCCAAATTGGTACGCCACTCGTCTATTTTGGTTGCGATATCGCCTTTGCTTTCGCGCCATTTCGTAAGACCGCATTCGGACGCGTCGGCTTCGAAAGAATCTATCATACTTTTACATTCCTCAACGGAAACGGTCGTGGAATGATGTTCCAAAAAGAAAAATCTCGGCGTCAAACTCTCGCACTTTACGCGG
>DBEXQE010000338.1:0-5224 GCA_048167245.1 Christensenellales bacterium
GTGAACGCGCAGGTCAACGAAACGCTTGCCGACAATACCGACGATAAAGTCTTGCTCGCGTCGAACATGGAAAAAGATCCTATTTTCGCGCTCGGCGGCGTCGGGCAGTTCGGCAACAACATGGGCAACTTCGTAAAACTGCTCGCGGCTAAGAACGTGAACGACAGAATGACCGCGGAAGACATGGTACTTCAAGACTATCTCGGAGTAAAAGAACGTTGGGACAGTTATCTCACGCTTGCGTCTGTTAAACAGTAAGGAGCGAGAGCATGAAAAAAATAAAACTTATAAGCGTTATTCTGATGTGCGCCGTGATGATGACGGCGTGCGGCAAAGCTCCCGAAAGCCAAAGCGGCGACGCGGCTGAGATCTGGCACACGTACAACACCGTCAAAGTGATGCGCGACAAGCACGACTACGAAAAACTGAGCGGCGCGCTGACGGTCGAAATGGCGAAGAACGAAACCGAAGGCGCTCAGCTCGTGTTCACCGCGAACCGCGATATCAAAAGTTTCGACGTTGCGGTGAGCGACCTGACCTGCGGCGAGAACAAGATCCCGTCGGACGATATTCAAGTTTACGTGCAGAAGTATCTGAACGTAAAGATGAAAACGAACAACAATAACAACACGGATTATCCCACGGGTTACACGCCCGACTTTATGCTCCCGATGAGCATTGCGAAAGAGTACGGCGAAAATACCGTCGCGAAAGGGTGCAATCAGGGCATAACGATAGAAGTTACGACGACAAAAGACACTCCCGCGGGCGATTATTCGGGAAGCGTTACGGTCAGCCTTGACGGAAAAGAGCAGACTCTGCCTATAAACGTAACGGTCTGGGACGTCGAGATAAGCAGTAATTCGCAGTCGGTGTTTATGGCGTATCCGAAAGATTACACGTTCGGCGAAATGGACTCGACGCTCGAAATGCAGGAAAACTATTTCAGCGCTATGCTCGACTACAAACTGTGCGTCGGCTTTATTCCCGGCACCGAGTATTCTCCCGAAAAAATGGTCGAATATCTCGACAAGTATTGGGATCACCCGAATTTCACGACGTATTCGTTGCCGTCGCCGCAGGGTTATAACCGCGACACGGTAAACGTGAGATATTACAAGCAGTACTTGAAGTATCTTGCGGAAGCGTCTGCGCCGAGCCGCAATTATCTCGAAAAAGCCGTCGATTACGTTCTGCCGTGCGACGAGCCTTGGGCGCGGAACTCGATGAACACCGTTATGAACACCGTCGCCGCGCTTCAAAAAGCGGACAAAGAAGTCATCGACGAGCTTGCGGAAGATAATTTCTACGCGCAGTTCGGCGACAAGGCGGACGAATTCAAACGGGAACTCGAAAACAGCATTAACAATATTCAGCACATAATAACCGATCAGTACAGGAGCGTTTACGACGGTTCCGACCTGACTTTCTGCCCCACGTTCGACAAATACGCGTCGGACACTATGGTCGAGAGCCTGCAAAAACACAGCGAAGAACACGGCAACGATCTTTGGTGGTACGGTTGCGTCAACCCGAAATATCCGTATCCCACGTACCACATAGACGACAGTCTGATCGGCGCGAGAGCGGTCGGCTGGATGCAGAAGCAGTACGGCATAAAAGGCAATCTGTTCTGGGTGATAAACAGCTTTCACCAGTGGTTTACCGACGTCGGAGTGGATACGGCGATCGACCCGTACGAAGAACCGAACAGGATAGGTTGGTCGTATCAAGCTGACGCGAACGGCGACGGATATCTGTTCTACCCCGGTAAAAAGTACGGAAGCAAAACGCCTTTCCCGTCGCTCAGGATAATGACGATACGCGACGGTAACGACGATTACGACTTGCTTTGCGAACTCGAAAAATCGTACAGGGAACTCGAAACGTATTACGACCTGCCGAGCGGAACGCTTTCGCTTAACAAAACGCTCGAATTCATTTTCGACACGATAGGCGTGGACGTGCGGTATTCGTCCGACGCGGCGCGTATATACGAAGCGAGAAGAAGCGTTGCTAAGCTTATAGAACTGTGCAACAGCGACGCCAAACTCGTCATACTTAACGAAGGCATCGGCAGTTCCGCGGAGTTCAGAGTTTTCGCATCGAACGACTTCGAAGTCCGGATAAATTCGGTCGCCGCGGACGGAAATATTCAGGGCTCGGGCAAAGCGTACAGTCATTCGCTCGCGCTCGACAAAGCCGACAACTATTTCAACGTGAAAGCCGTAAAAGGCGACGAAACTGTCGAATACGGTCAGCGCGTTTCGGGCAAAGTCGAAAAAGTTACCGACTTCGGCGTTTCGGGCATGAGCGGCGTATCCGTTTCCACGGGCATGACCTACAATGTGAACACCGAGAACAAGACTCTCGATTTCACGGTCGTAAGCTACGGCGACCGACTTGCGGAGATCATGTCGTTCAAGCCGTATCTTTCGATAAACAAGTCCGCGCTCGATATATCCGATTTCGCAAAAGTCGAATATCTGTCGTTCACCGTGTTCAACAACAGCGACTCAGACAGCGTGGTTACGGTGCAGATAGAAGCTCTCGGCTCGCAGACGGAACTCAAAAAGATAACGGTCGGCGCTCATTCGTCGGCGAAAGTGCTGATCAAGGATATAGGCGACAGGAACTCGGGCGGTTTCGCAGGCGCTGACGCGCTGTCGATAGTGTTCGAAAACGTAGACGGCAATTCGCAGAAACTGCCCGACAGGGATTTTGCGATAAGCGAAATTTATCGCTCGTTAAAGGAGATATAAAATGAGAAAAAACGTTAAGAAAATTCTGAGTTTTATTATCGCCTTATGCTTGATCCCGATCGCGTTTGCCTGCAAAAAGCCCGCCGCGGCTTACTCGGACGAATTGCTTTACGGGTTCGAAAGCTATGACGAGATCGCGAGCATCACTCCGAAAAACTACATGGGGAGCGCAGAGCTGTGCGACGACGGTAAATACGTAACGCAGGGCGAAAACTGTCTGAAATGGTATATAGAATCGCCGTACCACGGCTTTAATACGACGATATCGCAGGGGACTTACGCGACGCCGAACTTAAAGATCTACGCGGGCAACTTTTTCAAGGATATTTCGGACTTCGATAACGTTAAGAGTTACTCGCTCGACGTTTCCAACGCGAACGACTTTACGGTGTACGCGCTTTTGTGGATAGAGAGCGGAAGTTCGATCGTCGCAACGGCGCATGCGGAGCTTGCGGCAAACGCGTCGGGAACGGTCGAAACGCTCGTAAACAAACTTTCGACCGATAGCCTTACTTCCGTTTCGGCGATCTGTTTCGGCGTGTATACCGAGCAATTCGATAAGCCCGTTACCGTGTACGTCGACAATCTGCGCATACGGAAAGGGCAAGCCGACCCCGCGGAAATATCCGTACCGAAAACGGGCAAGGTGTTGGGACTGGACGATATAAAGCAGTTCGATTACGCGTACCCGATCAACGTTCTGTCCACGCCCATGGTCGCGCTCGAATACAGCGTCGATCCCGTAATACTCGGCGACAGGCGCGGCGCGCTCAGGGCGGATATACTGCCGTGCACGGACGGCTCGCACATGCTTACGGCGGACTACATGCACGAAAAACAGCTTTGCGGTTTCGGCATTGCGGGGAGCCTTGTTGGAAAGATAGATTTTACGGTGCTCGACTTTATGACGAACGGCAAACTCAAACTCGATATATACGCCGCAGTCGACGCGCCCACGTACGTTTACCTGAAAATCACCGACGCGGCGGGAGCCGTTTCGACCACGCGTTCGAAACTTAGCCCCGACGAGTGGAATACGGTATCCGTCGAAGATTTCGGAAGCGTAGACCTTAAAAGCGCGGTTTCGTTCGAAGTGCTGTTCGATATGTATTCGGTCTATAAGCCGATGAGTTACTATTTCAACAACCTGTATTTGGGGGTGTAGCGGCATGAAGAAAAAAATAATTTCGTTATTGCTCGTATTGTTGCTCGGGGCGGCGTTCTGCGCGTGCGGAAAAACGGATCCGATATCTCTCGAAACTTCCGTGGGCGAAATGCTGAGCCTGCCGTCGGGCGCGGGAGCGGTCCTGTCGTGCGACGATACCCGAGTGCAGATCTCGAACGGCTCGTTCATTGCGAGCGCGGCGGGAACTTACACGGTAAAGTCGAAGATCGGCAAGAAAACCGCCGAGATCACGGTTACCGTGAAAAACGACGCGAGACCCGTCATAAGCGTCGAAGAATTTACCGTTCATACGAGCGGCACGGTTACGTTGCCCGTCGCCGAATGTTCCGACGCGAGCGGAAAGAGCGCGGGCTACACGGTGTCGGTGAAAAAGGGCGACGCGGAAGTCGCGGTCGCGGACGGAAAGATAACGGCGGACGCGGGCGAATATACGCTTTTATACGAATGCACCGACGCTCACGGCAACAAGGCGACGAAACAGACTACGCTTTTCGTAAGAGATACCGCGTGGGACAAAGCGTGCTATATGCCGCTCGAAACGAAGTGGGGTTCCGAGCAGTTTTTCAGAAACTACAACCTTAAAAACGGCTATTCGACGGATATAAAATACGACGGCGAAGCGGGATCGACTAAGATCTCGTTCACGGCGGACCGCGATCCGTGGGTCGGGTTCATATTCACGAAGAACGTACTTGTTCCCGATATAAGCAAGTATTCGAAAATGGTGTTCCGTATCTACAACGACAGCGAATACGCGCTGTTTCTGAACCCTAACTGGGTAAGTCAGAAAGGCTACGAGTTAAGACCCAAACAGTGGAACACTATCGAACTCGGAACGGCGATGCTGAAAGAGTCGAGCCGCAACACTCAGATAACGGAGCGTTGGGAAACGGATGCCGCGAACGCGTTGGCGATCATATTCGCAGATTACAATAATCTTATGCCGCGCTTCGACGTATACTTCGGCAATATTTATCTTGTTTAATAATATTTATCTTGTTTAATAAAAGGTACCCGATGGCTAACCCCTTAGACACACCCGAGTCCACGCAGATTTTGTCTCTATCTTCGTTAAAGCCGCTTGAAGTGCTACTGCACATCTGCGCGTCTTTGTCTCGATATAGTCTAAAATCGGAGCGGCTCGGGCGCATAGCGTTTTTGCGGAACAAAATAGCGAGGATAGACGTGCGAAACGGCGCGAAATTGTACCGAGTGGTACTATAAGCGACGCTTTGCGCGTATAGACCGATATTTTGCCCTCAAAAATGTATCTATT
>DBEXQE010000339.1:0-2860 GCA_048167245.1 Christensenellales bacterium
TGTCATTTCGAGCGGAGCGAGTTCCTACTGTCATTTCGAGCGGAGCGAGTTCCTACTGTCATTTCGAGCGGAGCGAAGCGTAGTCGAGAAATCTCTCAAAAACTATCCTTTCGATTTTATTCTGCGTAGTTAAGCGTATTCTTCTTGCAGTATTTTGCCCAATCGGCATCGTCGTAGTTGTAAGTCATAAGTCTTACGCCGCCGTAAGCCGCATAAATATTCGCCTTATCGGTTGCGTAGTTGACTTTTTTAGAACGCAAAGTAACGTCTGCGCCTACATACAACGGAAGCGTACGAAAACTGCTCAGCAGTTTGTTTTCAAGCTGTGCCAGAATATACAGTCTTGCGTCAACATTTTTTGCATAATCTCCGCCGACACGAATAGCTTTTTGCCAAGTAAGACATGATTTAACAACTTCTGTTTCTTTTTCGTCGTCTATTTTTCCATCTCCGTCAAAATCGTAAGTAAGCGTTAACATTTCCTTTGTAGGGTCAAAACCGTATTCGTAAATCTTAGTCGTTTCGGTATCCACATAAGAACCTATCAATCCGTAAGGGTCGCCGTAGTCGGAAACTATCGAATAGAATATTGCTTCGTTTTTACCGTCCTGAATATCTTTGCTGTAATTGCCCGACTGCTTCCATTCTATCGTAACTTTACCTTCGAGCTTAGTTCCTTTCGTTGCTTCGGTAACTTGCGCTTGCATATGCTGACCGATCGCACTGCGCGTTGCGGTAAGGTCGTTAGTGTAGATTTTTATTTTGATATTCTGACCTTGCGTATAAAGACCACCTGCGATCGCCTTATCTGCGGCGGTTTCGAAATTTTGTTTTGCCTGTTCTATATCGTAACCCGTAACGGCATTGTAAGCGTCTTTAAGCGTTGTATATTTTTTACCGTCGCCGTACTCTATACCGTACAGATCCACGATAGCTTTCATGCCGGCATCGGAAGTGCGGTAAACCGAGTCGGAATCGTTTTGCATGTCATAATAGTAGTTTTCGTTTACAAACGAGAATGCCGGCGAAGAACCTGCGGCGATCTCTCTGCCTATCGTATTACGGTTAAGACAAAGCGACAACGCCTTTCTGAATTCGGTAACCGAAAGTATTCTGCGGTTACCTTCGCCGTCCGCTTCAATTGCACCGAGAGCCGTAGCGTCGGTATTGAAAGCTATCTGCCAAATATTACCGCCGACGCGACGCAACATATAATCGCTGAACTTATATTTTTCGAGATCGCTGCTTACGAGTTTGACCTGATCGAGATTACCTTTTTCGAATTCCAAAAGCGCCGTAGCTTGTTCATTGATAACCGATGTTACTATTCTGTCGGTCTTGTACTGTCCTTCATGATAGTTGGTTTTGCCCGACTTAAAGCCGTACCATTCGGTATTACGCTCGAATACGAGTTCCTTATCTTTCTGATAAGAAGTCAATTTATACGGACCGTAACCCATATAATTGTCTATCGAAGTACCGTACGAAGTAAGCGTAAGAGAACCTTGCTGTTGTTTTCCCGCATCGTACAAATCTTTGTAAACAAGCCAGTTGCTCGTAAGCGCGTACTTAACGTCGAACATGGTCAACGAGTTGTTAAATACCATTACAAACGCATCGTCGCCGTCTTTGAAAATACCGATTTCGGCGAACGTTGCTGGTTGGAACGCAACTTCTTTCGCGGTAGTTAAAAGCGAGTACCAATCGGTTATATACGCCGAATAACCATTAGCTCTGAAATTATTAACGATGACCGTCAAGTTTTCTTTAAGCATATCCAAGTTTGCCGTTGAAACTTTAAGGTAGCCGTCGTCGTTCTTACCCGCATTCCATGCTTCATCCAACGCTGTAAAAACATATTCCCCGCTATATTCATAATCATCGGGATTAGCGTTACTACCACCGGGTTTCAATGTTCCGCCGCCGGTATAGAAAAACCGTTTTGTCATACCCACACCGCTTGCTCTACGCAAAGTCTGTCCGGCGCCTGCTCCCAAAATCTGTTGTTCGGTAGAGAAATACAATTGACCGTTTTCTATAAGCGTATTGATTTCGTCATCGGTATAGGTAAAAGGCGTATCATCAACGCTTGCGGGAACTTTTTTATACTCCGTAGCCGTTTCCTTTTTGATAGCGCAGTGATTATACCATTTACCAAATCCGCTGGAATTGGTTTCGAAAATCTCGACGAGCGCGTTTTTTATCGTAGCAAAATTATCGGTCGTTATTTTAACGTATCCCTCATCATTAGCCTGTTGCTTAGCAAGAACGGTATCGTAAATATCCGCTCCGCTCACATCGTTGCCGACGTGCAACATTTTTTCCATAGCGTTGCCTTTCCCCAAAGTCCATTCGTGGAATTCGGCAAGCGTTCTCCAATTGTCGTTTCGCATTTGGATATTAACGCTGAAATACAACTCTCCGTTTTCGATCAACTTATTGATTTCCGTATCGGTATACGGCTGTCCGATAGGTATCCTTACATAATCGCTGACGCTCATATAGTAATTGTACGCTTTATACAAAGCCGTAGTACCCGTATAATAATTGCTTGCTTTCGCATTCTTCATCTGCGGAGAAAGCAATTGCTCCATAGAATACAAATAATCTTCGGAAGTGATTTTCTTTCCGTTCGCCCAAGTAGCGTCGGGATTAAGATTGATTTTCCAAGCCTTTCCCGTATTGCCTTGCGAAATTCCGTACTGTCCTACGTAATTTGCTGTAACGTCTTGCGGATCGCCCGTAGCCATTTCGTCGATAAACGCATAGCTTGTCCTGTCCGCATTGAGCGTCATGTCGTACAAACCGATTTCGGTGTACTGCTGAACGTACGAATCCGCGTCGGAAGTTCCTATATGCG
>DBEXQE010000340.1:0-1963 GCA_048167245.1 Christensenellales bacterium
CTCGAACAGACGCTCTGGGAAACGAATCTGTTCATAGCCTACGGCGCAAAGGGGATCCAGTATTACACCATGTGCATGCCGCACTCGAATTTCCCGTACATAGAGCACGGCGGAGAAACGGGCATGTTCGATATGTTCGGCAACAAGACTAAGTATTTCCATGCGGCGCAGATCGCGAACACGCAGATAAACGCCTGCTCGGCGACCCTTATGAATTCGACTCAGCACGGGCTTATCGTTAAAGGCGAAATGCCGGGCGAATCGCAGATCTCTCAGCTTCGCTCTTATCTCTCGGACGGAAAATTCAGAGAACTCACCGAAGTCGACTCGGGCGACACGTCGGTCCTTATAGGCTGTTTCGATCACAAGGGCAAGACGATGCTTTGGGTAATGAACAATTCCTACTACGACAACGCCGAAGTTTCGCTCGCGTTCGACGATAGATACTGTTTCGACGTGGTCCAGCGCGGCGAACGCGTGAAGATAGCCGGCAGAAAATTCGATCTGAAACTGTCGGCGGGCGAAGCGGCGATGGTGGAACTCAACTGACGGGATAAACAAGGAGATATTGTACTTTACGATGCAGAAGCAAATGTTTCCCGCTCTCGGTGAGAGCGTAATGCCGATAGTAGGTTTTTACGCTCCGCCCGACGAGTGCGAGTGGAATGGCAAGAAAATACCGTCGCTCAAAACGGACGAAGTTTTCGCAAAGATCAGAGAAGCGGGCTTCAACGTTACGTTTCAGATGAACGACCAAATCGAAAGTAAGCCGCAAAGCGTTAAAAAGAGTCTGGAACTTTGCGAAAAGTACGGCTTGCAGTATATGGTATGCTCCGACACGCTGTATAAAAAATTCAACTGGCGCAACGCGAAAGATCTCGGAGAAGAACTGAAAAGCGCGCGGGAACTTCTTTCCGTCGAGCGGTTCGAAAAAGCGCTTTCGCCGTACGTAAACGAAAAAGCGTTCGCGGGGCTTTACGTCTGGGACGAACCGATGAAAGAAGATCTGCCGTATCTCGGCGAGATCCTGAGCGTTTACAAACAGGCTATGGCTCGGCTCGGCGCGCCCGACAAAACGTATTACGTGAATTTACTGCCGTGGCTTGCGGGGTCGGGACTTAACGTGAAAGACTACGACGAATATTTGAGCGACGCGGTGGAAAAAGCGGGTCTCGAATATTTAAGTTACGACTTTTACCCGTTCCGCAAAAAAGACTATATAGAAAAATTCTTTCCGCGGGTAAAAACGGGCGTATCTCCCGGAGTGTTCAATCTTACGGCGCAGGTGAGAGAAGTCGCGCTCCGCTACGACGTGCCGTTCTGGGCGTTCGTGCAGATGGGCGGTAATTGGAGCGAAGAGAGCGACAACTTTTCGGTGCGCAGACCCACGCCGACGGAAGTTCTTTGGGAAGTCAATCTGTTTCTTGCGTACGGAGCGAAAGGCATACAGTATTTTACGCTCTGCAATCCCGTATCGTATTTCAAGTACTTGAAGTACGGCGGCGAAACGGGCGCGTTTTTGCCCGACGGCACTCCGTCCGATCTGTACGACGCGGCGAAACGCGCGAACATGCAGGTAGCGGCTTGCGACGAGATACTTATGCGGTGCAAGTCGACGCAGATCATCATGCACGGCGACGCCCCGACCGAGATCGAATACGCGGCGGGTCTTACTCGGGACTGCAAATACAACGAACTTAAAAGCGTGAGCGGCGCGCCCGCGATGATAGGCTGTTTCGATTGCGGCGGCGAAACCGTCCTGTACGTCGTGCATAATAAAACGGACGGCGGCAAAGGCGATATAAACTTACGCTTCGACGGTATGCAGTCGCTGCGTTTGCTTGACCGCGACCGCGACGAAAGGATGACCGCCGATAGCGTAACGCTTACGCTCGGAGCGGGCGAGGCGACGCTCGGAGAAAGCGACGAATACACGAGCTCCTTATCGGAAAATATCCAAATC
>DBEXQE010000341.1:0-10673 GCA_048167245.1 Christensenellales bacterium
GGAGAAAAACATGACTCAAAAAAGAGGCAAAATGATCGCGGCGCTTATGCTCGTTTTGTCGGTCGCACTTATGATCGCGGCGATCGGCGTTACTGCAGGCGTATCTTACGCCGCGGGTCCCGCGCCCACCGAGGCTTACGAGCCGCAAAACACGGTCATAGGGACCGAATTCGATATGCCGACGCGCACTTTCGAGCTTGCGGGCGATCGGCAGAGCGTTACGGCGACTTTGATATCGCCGTCGGGGCTTTTTTACGACGCGCCGAAAGTCGGACTCAACGAGGCGGGCAAGTGGACCGTTCGTTTTTGCCCTCGGTTCGACAGGGTTTATATCGTAGACTACGAATTTACCGTTTTCCGCCCTATGTTCGAGGTTACGGGAAGCGGGTCGGTCGAATTCGGCGTGAATCCGCTGTTCCCGAATCTCGGCGGCGGTGCGACCAACGACGGACTCATTCTTAATATTCCGAAAGGGCAGACGTTCAGATACAACGATAAGATCGATTTGTCGGGTTTGACGAAGAGCGATACGCTTATAACTTTGGGTCTGTTGCCGACCTCTTTCGGCACGCCCGACATAAGTTCGCTTACCGTTACTCTTACCGATATTTACGACGAAAACAATAAAGTCGATATCGAATTTACGAACCCGAACAACAACGACGCGGGCGCGTATCCCGGAGCCGGAACGGTCGGAGTTTCGTTCACGGGATCGGGCGTAAAACTTTCGCAGGAGAGCGTTTCGGGCAATAAAAACGACCCCGACAGCATACGTTACAACTATTGGTCCGGCAGTCTGTACTACGGCGCGTATACGCCGTTCAGTTTCGACGGTCAGGCTTTCGGAATCGCAGGTAACGCTCCCTTGGCTTCGCTTGCGTTCGATCATGCGTCGCAGTCGGTGCATTGCCTTACCAAAGTTTGGGCAGGCGGCGCGGCGGCAGGCACCGAGTATTCCACTCTCGTTGCCGAACTTACGAAAACCGAGTACCCTCAGAGCGTCGTGCGCGGCTTGGGCAGAGTCTACGAAAAGGCGTTCGGGGGCTTTACGACGGGCGAAGTCTATCTGTCGATAACCGCGAACGGTTATACGGGAACCGATTGCGGAGTATTCGTGCGCTCCGTATACGGCGCGGATTTCGGGACTACCGAAAGCTACGATCACGAACGCCCCATTCTTGAAGTCGATACGGGAGACTACGACAGAGATTCGCTCCCCGTAGCCAAGGTCGGCGTTCCTTACAAACTGTTCGCCGCAAGCGCGGTCGACAATATCACCGCTCCGATCGCCGCGGACGCGCAAGTGTTCTATATGCGCGGCAATACGCGTATTTACAACGTTCCCGTCAAGAACGGCGCGTTCACGCCTACGGCAGAAGGCGAATACCTTATTCTTTACTCCGTTACGGACGGCTCCGGCTTTTCGGTCGACGACATGCTGTACGTTACGGCTTACCAAAGCGTCGCAAGCCCCGTGATTTCGCTTGAAAGCGGATATCCCACGTCGGGGATCGCGGGGATCAGAACGGCTATCGCAGACTATGACGTCGATTCGAGTTCGGGAGAGGCGGACGTTGATATCCGCGTTATGCTCGGAGCCGAAAAAGTCGATTGCGTAAACGGACTGTTCGTGCCCGAAAAGACGGGCGAATACACCGTTATTTATTCCGCGACGGACTACATAGGTCAAACGGGTGAGATAAGCTATAAAGTTTCGGTTACCGCCGATCGGGATCCCGTTTTGCCGCAGGATCCGCTTTTGCCCGCGGGCTTTATCAGCGGTATGACGTATACGTTGCCCGCGTCGACCGCGTACGACTATTATACTCGGTCGGGCGAAAGGATCGAGATCGCCGCCGTTACGGAGATCGTCGACGAGCAGGGTACGCATACGCTCGCAAACGGCTCGTACACGGCTTTTTGCGAAAGCGCGGAAAGCGTTACGGTCAAGTACACATATACATCGGCTTCGGGGCAGACGGTGTTTACGAAAAACGTTCCCGTTGTTTCGGTGGAAAATTATTCCGCGGATATGGTCGAATATTTTGTAGGCGGCTACGCAACGCAACGCGAAAACGATATTCGCCTTACGTTCGACGGGCAGAACGAAATAAGCTATATAAAAGCCGTCCCCGCCGCGCTCGGAACAAACTCGTTCGCGCTCGGCGAATCGGTTCTCGGTCGGCGCGTCGACGTTTTCTACCGCGATACGGCAGTTGCCGGTAAGACAGTCAAAGTAAGTTTTCTTGCGGCGGCGGCAGGCGCATGGGATTGCTCTGTGAACGACGGCGCGCGCAAAGCTCTGCCGATTTCTCAAAACGGTACGTATACGTTCACTTTCGCGTCCGAGCGAAAGACCGTTACTTTCGGTACGGATTCGTTTACGGTGGATAAAACGCTCGAGGGCGCGCCCTACGACGGCATGAGTTTCGGCAGGGCGTATATTTCGTACTCCGTGCAGGGCACGTCGACGCTCGACGTAGTTACAGTTTCGGGCTTCTCGCTGGCGGAGAGGACCGACGATTACAGCCGTCCCGTTCTGTTCGTGAACGGCGAAATCAAGTCGGAATACGCGCTCGGCGAATCGTTCGACGTGTTCAAGGCGTACGCTACCGATATGTTGCAGGAAAACGTTACCGTAACCGTTACGGTTTCGTCGCCCGACGGCACGGTTTCGAGTTCGACGGACGGCATAAGACTGCAACGCGTCGCGGCGGACGGAAATTATACGGTAGAACTTTCCGCTTTCGGCAGGTATACGGTGCGCTACGAGGCAAGAAGCGCGACCGGGTATTCCGCGTCGATCACATCGACGCTGTACGTGCCCGATAATTTTGCGCCCGAAATAAGCCTTTCGATGGGCGATTTCGCTTGCGCGGTCAACCGTGAAACGGCTTTGCCTACGGCAACTTTAACGGATAACTACACGGCGGCGGATAAACTTACGTGTTCCGTTTCCTACACCGATCCCGACGGCAGAATGTTTCTTATAAAGTCGGCTTCGGGAGACAGGTTCGAAAGCAATTTTACATTCGACAGGACCGGCATTTGGAAGTTGACGTACGTAGCGTACGATGAGTTTTACAACGTTACGTTTAAGGAAATCATCGTGGAGGTAAGGGATAAACTATGATAAAATTTTCAAAGAAAATAATTTGCGCTCTCATTACGCTGTGCGTCGTTTTTACGTGCGCGCTCGTAGGGTGAAATAAGAATAACGGCGGATCCGGCGACGGCGATTCGCGACTGACGTTTGCAAGCGGCGGTAAGTCGGATTATGTTATCGTTATTCCCGACGAACCCGAAAGCGCGGAGAGAACGGCGGCAACGCTCGTCGCGCAATACGTGTTCTCTTCGTCCGGAGTTTCGCTCGATACGGTTTCTTCCGCGGAGTTTGCGGGGATAGAGAACAAAAAAGCGCTCAGTATAGGAAAGACCGCAAAATATTCCGCAAGCGGCTTGAACGTAGACGTTTCTTCGCTCAACGGCGACGGCTACGCTATAAAAAACGTCGGCGACGATATTTTCGTGATCGCGGGCGACAGCGCATTGGCGTACGTTTATGCGGCGCAGGGACTTTTGCACGAGCTTATCGGATACGAAGCATATGCGATCGACGAAATTGTATACGACGGTTCCGATGAGATCGAATATTCTCCGCTCGACGTCGTTTCGGTGCCTGATTTCCGGTACAGATATATGTACAATATGAACGTTACCGGTGCCGAAGATCCCGCGGGCTACAAGAACATATTGAGAAATAACGGCGTTAATTTTTCGCCCATAGGCGGCGGACATACGATTTTCAGATTTCTGCCGCCCGAGACGTATTATGCTACGCATCCCGAGTGGTACACGAGTACCGATAAGGCTACGGGTCAGCTGTGCTGGTCCAACGCCGAAATGCTCGACGAACTTTCGAAAGCCGTTATAAAGGAGTACGATAATTTACCGCCTACGGCGACGCATATTATGGTTGCGCAAAACGACGGACGCGATTGGTGCACTTGCGAAGCCTGCACCGCGTCTTTGAACAAGTACGGAACTAATTCGGCAGTCGTCGTAAAGGGGATCAATAAACTTGCGCGCGATCTCAAAGCGCATATAGCAAGTTCGTCCACGCCCGACAGACAGGCTTTTGTCGGAACGTTTGCGTACACTTCTACCGAACGTCCGCCCGTTACTCGGCTCGCCGACGGCACCTACGCGCCCGTAGACGACGACGTTATCATGGAAGACAATACGTTCGTGCAAGTTGCTCCGATAGATACCGACTACTCGCGCAACTTCTACGACGAAAAAAACGTAACCTATGCGAACAATTTCCGCGGGTGGAACGCCATTGCGAAGAATATTATCGTGTGGAACTACAATACGAATTTCAGTAATTATTTCGTGCCGTTTATGACGTACAACGTTTTGGCTGACAACTATAAGTTCCTTAAAGAAAACGGCGTTGTTTCGATCATGGAACAGGGAGCGCACAACTCGAAGCAGATAGGCTTTATGGAGCTTAAAAACTATATTTCGTCGAAAGTCGCTTGGAACGTAAACGCTTCCGTTTCGGATCTTACGGACGAATTTTTCGAGGCTTACTACCGCGACGCGGCTCCGTTCATGAAGAGTTATTTCGACGAGTACAGAGCTTGGTACAACGTTCTGGAAGAAAAAGAAACCATTATCAACGGAGGAATTTACGCAAAGTACGAATCCGTTCCCGATGCGTTCCCGCTTCCGCTCGTGGCTCGTTGGGAATCGTATCTCGACGACGCGAAAATTTCGATCGCGTATCTTAAAGACGTGGACGAAAACAGATACAACGCTTTGTATGCGCGTATCGACAAAGAAAATTTGTTTATGAATTACGTCAGGTTGACTTGGTACGCCGAAAGATATTCGGAATCCGAACTGACCGAAATGCGTGCAAGTTTTAAGGAAAAATGCGAACTGTACGATTTGGCGAGAGAATCCGAGCTGTCTGCGCTCGAAACTCTTTACGCAAGTTGGGGGTTATTGTAATGAAAAAATCCATTAAGTTTATCGCGCTTGCGCTTGCGCTTTTTTGCGCAGCGTTTGCCGCAGGGTGCAAAAGCTCCGATAAAAAAACCATAACCGTCGAAACTTCGGAAAATAAGGCAACTTTGATCCTCGGCGCTTCGTCGGTAGCGCTCCTTACGGAAGAGGAATACGAACTCGGTTTCGTGCTCCGCAATTCTACGGCAAAGGTTACGTTTTCATCGTCCGACGAGACCGTTGCCACCGTGTCGGAAAACGGACTTATAAAAGCGATCGGCGTCGGTAACGCGGTTGTTTCGGTCAAAGCCGCCGACGTTTCGGCTACGTGCGTCGTAACCGTTTCGGCGGCTCCGTCGCTCGGCATAAAAGCCGAAAAGAGCGTTCTGATGACGCTCGGCGGGGAATATCCGCTGTCGGTAAATATCGTAAAGGGCAGGACTCCCGTATCGGGAACGCTGTCTTACCTGAGCGGGGATACGGGCGTTGCGACCGTTTCGGATGCGGGCGTCGTCAAAGCCGTGAGCGTCGGTAAAACCGAGATTACGGTGTCGGCTTCGGCGGATGGAAAAACGGTTTACGGGAAAATTCCCGTAACGGTGAACGAAAACGTTTGGATAGACGCGCCGCGCAAGATAAGCGCAACGCTTGCAGACGGTAACGCTACGCTCGACTACTCGGTCAAAGATTTTTCGGGCGATCCCGTTTCGGGCGCGGTCGCATCCGTAAAAATCACGGGCGACCCGATAGCTTCGGTTTCGGGTAACGTAATAACGCCGAAAAAGTGCGGAACGGCAATCGTAGAGATAAGCTACGGCGGGATCGTGTCTCAAACGGCTCTCGACGTATCGCTCGGGTTAAGATCGGACGAATACAATTTGTTTTCGGATACTCCGGCATTGGAGGGTTCGCGCGCGGGATACTATACCACGGGCGGCGGATGGGACGAGACGCCGGCAAGACAGCCGATTTCCCTTTCTCTTACGAATAAGGCTCTCGGCGGAGCAGAAGGCAACAAGCTCATGGTTTCGTCCGTTAAGGCAAACGGTACGAGCGGCAGCATGAGATATGTGGGCGTTGCGCTTCCTTGCAGAATGTCGAAACCGGGCGTAGTTGCGCTTAAAGACGGCGGATATAATTATTTGACGTTCGACATGTATCTCGAAACGTATGATTCTTCGTCGAGCTTGGGTTTGGATATTATGAAAACGCGCGCGACAAACGACAACCGTTTCGTCTATTATAAGGCGGAACACGTCGGCAATTGGTATACGTATAATGTTTCCATAGATCGGGTCATAGAAAACTACGACGCTTTGGCAAACGGAAGCATGCCGCTTATAGATATGTATTCAGAAGACAGCAATAACCCGTATACTGTATATTTTTCGCAGATCAAATTTACGAGGTAGGCAATGAAAGACAAAGGTAACGTAGAACTCGGCGTTATGCTCGACTGTTCGCGCAACGCGGTATTCCGCCCGGACAAGATAAAAGAGTTTGTCGATCATATTTCGGCAATGGGATACACTAAGCTGTATCTGTATACCGAGGACACGTACGAAATAGAGAGCGAACCTTATTTCGGTTATTTGCGCGGTAAGTACTCCGCTATGGAACTTCGCGCTACGGACGCGTATTGCGCTTCAAAAGGTATAGAACTTATTCCCTGTATTCAGACGTTGGCGCACCTGTCGGGAATAATGCGCTGGCAAAAATTCTACCGTATGTCGGATATCGACGATATATTGCTTGTCGGCGATGAGAACGTGTACGAACTTATAGATAAAATGTTTGCGACTTTGGAAAAAACGTTTGTTTCCCGCAATATCAATATAGGCATGGACGAAGCGTACAATCTCGGGCGCGGCAGATACCGCGACAAGTACGGCGATACGGATCGTTCGGAGATCATGGCAAAGCACTTGAGCCGCGTTGCCGAAATCGCGAAAAAGCACGGTTTTCGCCCGTTTATGTGGTCGGATATGTTTTTCAGATACGCGAACGAGGGCACTTACGGGTGCGATAAGCTCGACGAGAGCAAACTCAAAGCAATAGCCGAAAAACTTCCCGACGGCGTCGGAGTTTGCTATTGGGACTATTACACGACGGACGCAAAGCATTACGACGAAATGTTCGGGCTTCACAAAAAATATTTCGACCGCGTTTGTTTTGCGGGAGGAGCGCAGAGCTGGAACGGCTTTGCTCCGAGCAACCGAAAGTCGATGATCGTAGCAGACGCCGCCGTCGACGCCGTGATCCGCAACGGTATAGACGACGTTTGCGTAACTCTTTGGGGAGACGGCGGAGGGCAGTGTTCGTTCTTTGCCATGTTGCCTACGCTTATGTACTATGCCGAGCGCATAAGGGGCAACAAGGACAAAAAGAGCATTGCCGAAAAGTTCGAAAGGATCGTCGGCGCGAAAATGCAGGATTTTATGTTGCTCGATTTGCCTAACGAGGTCGGCGACCCCGTGGAGCACCGCTCGAATCCGTCTTTATATATGCTGTACAACGATTATTTTTCGGGCGTTTTCGACTGCACCGTGAAAATCGGCGACGGCGCGCCGTACGCAGAGTATGCTAAAAAGCTCGAAAAACATGCTGACGACGAAAAATTCGGTTATTTGTTCGACGCGGAAGCCAAACTTTGCAAGGTGCTTGCGTCGAAATACGAACTCGGTCTCAAAACGAGAAACGCTTACCGAAGCGGCGACAAAAAAACGCTGAGATCGCTTGCCGAAAACGAATATACCGTTTTGCCGTCTTTGCTATGCGATTTTGCCGATTCGTTTGCCGTTTTGTGGGAAAAAGAAAACAAAACGACGGGCGCGGAGATAGAGGACTTGCGCCTCGGCGGACTTATTCGCAGAACGGAACATTGCAAAAGACTTATCTTGCGCTATCTCGACGAGGGCGAAAAAATAGACGAGCTCGAAGAAAAATTGCTCGAATTCTACGGGGACGGCGAAACGTGCCGACAAAAACCCATAACCTGTACTCAATACGAGTTGTGTTGCAGTGTCAACAAGCTCTGCTGATAAATTAAAAAATCGGAGGAAAGAAAGATGAAAAAGATCAAGAAACTGTTTGTTGTGTTGTTGGCGCTTGTTTGCGCGTTTGCGGTGTTTGCTTGCGCGGATACTCCGCAAGGACCGCCTACGGAGCCCACGACCCCTACGGAGCCGACTACTCCGATCGACCCCACGGATCCGACCGATCCGACCGAGAGGACCGCGGGTTATAAGATCGAATACTATTTCGAGCGGCTTTCGGACGGAGAGTATGTTTTGGACGATGCGGTAACGAAGAGTTTAAGCGCGGAAATCGGGAGTACCGTTACGGCGCAGGATTCGTCGCGCGTCGGCTATGAAAAGAACGGCGCTCACGATAGCGCGGTCAATAGCGGGACCGTGGCGGAGAACGGTACGCTCGTGCTTAAAGTCTATTATAAACTGAAAACGTATTCGGTCAAGTTCGTCGCAAAAGACGGCGTAACCGTTATTGCGACAAAAGACGTAAAACACGGCGCAACGGTATCGGCAGACGGAGTTACCGCGCCTACGGTGCCCGACAATACGTTTGAGTATTGGGCGACAAGCGGATCTTCCGCCGAGTTCGATTTTACGACCGAGATAACCGGAGAGCTTACGTTGCAAGCCGTTTACAGCGGGCAGAATTGGGGACCGGTAGTTTGATCGGTATAATAAAATGAAAGACGCTGTCGGGTATATCAAACGAAAGAATATTCCGTTTTATGCGGAAGAACAGGCGTTCATACGGTTTGTCGATCGTGTAACGGACGGAAAATACGGCGATAAAGTTTGTTTTTCCGTAAAGGACAGTAAAAGCGGATTCGATGAATACGTTTTATCCGCAAACGCCGGGATCATTTATATTAAAGCAACGAGCGGAGCGGCAGGCGGCGCCGCAATAAATCGATATTTGAAGAAGTATTGTCGGTATTATTACGGCATTTTGACAAAATCGGGCGAATTGCCCGATGTGCCGCCCGACACGGACGGCGTAATCGAAGAAAAAAGCGCGTTTCATTACAGATATGCGTTTAATTACTGTACTTTCGGTTATTCCTATGCGTTTAATGATTGGACCGATTGGGAACGGATAACGAATTATCTGATCCTGTCGGGTTATAATCTGGTTTTGAATCCTATCGGTAACGAATGTGTTTGGTCGGAGCTTTTACAAAAGTTCGGTTATACGAGAGAAGAAGCAAAAAAATATATTTCCGCACCGAATTATTTACCGTGGCAATGGATGATGAATCTTTCGGCTTTTCAAAGCGAATATTTCGATCCTTGGTTTGAAAAGCAACGGCAAATATCCGTTATGTTTAACGCAAAATTGAAGTCGTTCGGCATGAGCGCGGTGTTGCCGGGATATTGCGGCGCTGTGCCGGACGATTTCGGGTCGAGATTTCCGAGCGCATCCGTTGTGTCGCAGGGCGAATGGTGCGGTTTTACTCGTCCGGCTATCCTTTTGCCCGAAAACGATTTGTTCCCGAAAATCGCAAAAGAATATTACAATTTGCAAAAAGAATTGTTGGGAAGCAAAGATATGCACTTTTATTCCGCGGACCCGTTCCACGAAGGCGGGGAAAAGGGTGATATCGATCTTGCCGAATATGCGCTTCGAGTTTTGCAAGGTATGCGCCAAGTCGATAAAGACGCCGTATGGGCGTTTCAGGGTTGGCAGGCAAATCCCGATCGCAAGATCCTTTCCGCGCTGAAAAAAGAAGACGTGCTTATTATGAATTTGCAGGGCGACGGATGCCCCGACGGCAACGACGATTTTATGGGATATCCGCATATTTATTGCGTTGTCAATAACTTCGGCGGGGAACAGGCAATGCGCGGGAGCGCCGAAAAAACGTATTTGTTGTCTCACGCAATGGCTAAGAACGAAAATTCCGCTTGCGTCGGCATCGGGATCATGCCCGAGGGCGTCGAATGCGACGAAGTTTTGTTTGACGTTATATCCGAAGTGTCGGTTCGCGATTCGCTTCTCCCCACGCGAGATTTTTTGCGCGAATATATCGAAGCCCGTTACGGAAAAACAACGGAAGCGTTGACGGAAGCGTATGAAACGCTGTTTGAGAAAATATACGTATCCGACATAGTGGCTTATCCGCACGAGTCCGGTTTGATCGCTCGTCCGACTCCGAACGTAAACAGAGTTTGCCGTTGGGCGGGCGCCGCGAAAGCGGAAAATGACGGTTCTCTTGTCGGCGTTGCAAAAACGTTGTTGCAATATTACGATGATTTTTCGCGGCGTCAAAGTTACGTAAAGGATTTGGTCGCTGTGCTTCGTCAACTTATCGCCAATGAGTCCTGGAAGTATATATACGGGTTAAACGAAGCGTTTGCAAAGGGAGATAAAGAAGATTTCGATAAAAACAGCAAAAACTTTTTGGAACTGTTTTCTTTGCAGGAAGCCGTCGTAGATTGCGACGGGCAACTGAATTTGCAGAATTATCTCGATAAAGCCGCGAAACGAGGAACGACAGAGCGGGAAAAAGTTTGGCTTACGGAAAACGCGAAGCGGTTGATCACGCTTTGGGGCGAAGAAAAGGGAAGCGTTCTTTTGCACGATTATGCTGCGAGAGAATACGGGGACATGTTGCGGTATTTTTATAAACC
>DBEXQE010000342.1:0-2459 GCA_048167245.1 Christensenellales bacterium
AAAAAAGAAACGGGAGAATCTATAATAAGTTACGCGATAAACGAGAAAATACAGGAAGCGAAGCGGTTACTGTTCGAAGACGTTCCGCTGAACGAGATCGCCGAAAATCTCGGCTTCGAAAACTACAATTATTTTTCGAGAATTTTCAAAAAGCGGGTCTGCTATTCCCCGCTTCAATATAAAACGACTTTTTTCAAGTAATATTTATGACAGCGCTTCGTCGAGATTCGCGACAAGATCTTCGAGCGCGCGCTTTCGGTGGCTGACGGAATTTTTCTCTTCGTCGCTCGCTTCCGCAAAAGTTTTGCCGAGCTCGTCCGACAAAAACAGCGGATCGTATCCGAAACCGTTTTTGCCCTTTGCGCTTTCCAGAATCCTGCCGCTCGATTCGCCGTAACCGCAAATATAGTTGTTGTCGCCGAAATACAGTACGACGGCTGAAACGAACTTCGCGCTTCTGTCGTCCGCTCCGCGCATATTTTCGAGAAGCAACGCGTTATTTTTTTCGGTAGTTGCGTTCTCTCCCGAATAGCGAGCCGAATATACCCCCGGCGCGCCGCCGAGAAAGTCCACGCAAAACCCGCTGTCGTCGGACAAAGAATACATGTCCGAAAGCTCGTAAACGGCTTTTGCCTTTATTAAAGCGTTTTCTTCGAACGTAGTGCCCGTTTCGTCGACTTCCACGTCCAATCCGACGTCTTTAAGCGACAGTATTTCGAATCTGTCGCCGAGTATCTGCCTTATCTATTTGATTTTATGGGCGTTGTTACTCGCCACAAGCAATTTTTTCATGATTCAATTATACCAACTGCAAACAAAAAAGGCAATCGTTTGACTGCCTTTTTCGCGTCTTATTACGTTTATCCCGACCGATCAAAGTAATATGCAGATTATGCCGCCCTTGCCTTCGTTTACTATGCGAGAGAGCGTCTTGCGCATCTTCTTCTGAGTATCTTCGGGCATAGCGCTTATCTTGTTGTTCAGGTTCTCGTTTACGAGCATATGAAGCGATTTGCCGAACATATTCGTTTCCCATATTCCCTTGGGATCGTTTTCGAATTCCGACAGCAAGTATTTCACCATTTCTTCGCTCTGAGCTTCCGTGCCGACTACGGGGCTTACTTCCGTAGCGATATCCACCTGCATGATATGAAGCGACGGTGCGGACGCTTTCAGTTTAACGCCGAACCGCGATCCGTTCTTGACTATCTGCGGCTCTTCGAGCGTCATTTCTTCGAGCGACGGAGTTACTACGCCGTAACCCGTTCTTTCGACTTCATCGAGCGCCGTTTTCAGCTTGTCGTATTCTCGCTTTGCGAAAACGAGATCTTTCATGTTCGACATGAGCGTGAAGTCGTCGGTGATATCCATTCCGCATTGCTCGCTGAGCGCCTTGTAAAACAGTTCGGGCTTAACGCTCAGACTGTACGTGATCTTTCCCGTTCCGAGATCTACGGATTCGACTTCGAGCGAATCGTACTTTTCGCTTTCGGTGAACGCCGCGGGCAAAATCTTATAGTCGGACATTTTAAGCATATCGGCCGACTGCGTCATAAATATTTCGCTAAGTTCGGAAATAAGGCTGTTTTCCAAAGGCAAAGCCTGCATCCATTTGTCTATCTTTATTTCGATGCCGCCGAGCGGGAACTCGAAAAGCATTTTTTCGAATATGGACGTAACGTTTTCTTCCGTAAGGTTTGCCGCGTCTATCGGCATTACGGGCGTCGAGTATTTCTCTTCGAGCGACTTCGCGAGCTTCTTCGTTTCCGCGGAATTCGGAACGGTCGAATTAAGCACGATCACGAACGGCTTTTTGAGAGCTTTCAACTCGTTTACGACGCGCTCTTCCGCTTCCACGTACGACGCGCGCGGTATCTCAGTCGTTATCGAACCGTCGGTCGTCATGACTATACCGATAGTCGCGTGATCCGTAATTACCTTTTTCGTCCCGTAATCGGCGGCTTCGGCAAAGGGAATTTCCTTATCGCTCCAAGGCGTTTTCACCATGCGCGGTTTCTCGCCGTCCATGTGTCCCGTGGCTCCGTCGATAAGGTATCCCACGCAATCGACGAGACGGACTCTAATGTCGATGTTGTCCGCAAGCGTTATCGAAACGGCTTCGTTCGGCACGAACTTGGGCTGAGTAGTCATTATCGTTTTGCCGTTTGCGCTCTGCGGCAATTCGTCTTCCATTCTTTCGCGGGCGTGCTTCGAGCTTATTTTCGGCACGATCATTTTTTCCATGAAACCCGTTATAAAAGTAGACTTACCCGCGCGAACGGGTCCGACCACGCCGACGTATATATCTCCGTTGGTTCGCTCGCTTATATCTTTATAGATATCGTAAACTTCCATATGTGGCTGAAATCCTCCAAGTCATAATAGTACTAAGAGTATATGCCGCATACAGTCCGATTTATGAAATATTTTCGGATAAAGTACAACCCTATTTTGTTTCG
>DBEXQE010000343.1:0-1898 GCA_048167245.1 Christensenellales bacterium
ATACTTTTGAGACAGCACTATTATATAACTAAGCCCCCCGTCAAGTATTTGCGACAAACTTTTGTAAATTCTTGTAAGAAAGTTTTTTCGTTAAAACCGACACAAATTAGATAATCGATTTTATCGCATTTATCTTTTCAGTGCCGCAACAAAACCTTTCGTAATGTTCTGCGGACGCGTAATGGCGCCGCCTACAACAGCACAGAACGCACCGACGTCGATTGCACGTCGCAGCTGTTCGGGCGTACCTATACCGCCCTCGGCAATAACGGGCACTTTCAACTTCTTTGCCAACGTTTCGATAAACCCCGTATCGGGTAAAACCGCGGCTTTTGTGTATTCTGTATAGCCGCGAAGCGTAGTTCCGACAAAATCGAAACCGAGCGTCTCCGCGCGCACCGCTTCTTCATAGTCGGAAATGTCTGCCATTAGCATTACGTCTTTATATTTTGCGCGGATTTCACTTATGAACTCATCAAGTTTCAGCCCGTTAGGCCGTGCGCGCTTCGTCGCGTCGAGTGCGATGATCTCGGCGCCTACGCTCATTATTTCGTCTATCTCGCGCATTGTAGGCGTTATATATATATCGCTGTCTTTATAGTCGCGTTTGACGATACCGATAACGGGAACGCTTACCGTGCGCCTGATTTCGCAAATATCTTCCGCAGTGTTGGCACGAATTCCGATAGCTCCGCCTTCAACCGCCGCCGCGGCAAATCTGCTCATTATGTAAGAGCCGTGCATCGGCTCATTTTCAAGCGCCTGACAAGATACTATAAGACCGCCCTTTATTCTATCTTTTACGTTCATAATACTCTCCCATTGCATACTTAACCGCACCTATAACGCCCGCCATATCGGTATGCGTTGCCGTTGTAAAACTCGCTTTATTTTTATATGGCTCCGGCAGTACATTCTCTGCCCCAATAAGATAGCTTAACAGCTTTTCGCCTTGACGGCTGACCGCACCCCCTATAACTATCTCTTTCGGATCAAAGAATCCGATTATTAAACCGACTACATACATAATTTCTCTCGACCATTGCTCGATTGCGAAGTTTGCTTCTAAGTCGCCGTTTGCGGCACGGAGAAACAAAGACTTTCCGTCTGCGCCGCCGTATTTTTCCAGAGCGAAAACAGACGCCGAATTATCGATGATATCATTTCGAAAACCGCCGCGCAAGTAACCTATTTGTCCCGCAATACGATTTTCGCCGAGTTGAGCGACGCCGTCCTTTACGTACATTCCGCCCACGCCGGTTCCCAAAGCCATATAATAAAAGTCGCGTCTGTTTTCACTCGTTTCGGCATAAGCTCCCGCCGCGATGTCGTTCAGCACATACACGGGAACACCGTAGCGATCGGACAAAACGTCTTTTAATCTTACTCCCGTATAATGCGGTATATTGTCGTTTGCGTACTCTATCGAGCCGTCGTAAGCAACGACTCCCGCCGTTGAAACTCCGATACAATCGAACTTATGCCTATCGCATACGCAAAACACGGTTTTTAACAGCTCTTGCGCTCCGCACCGAGCATTAGACGGCACCGTATCCGACACAAGTTCATTCATCCCGTCGTCATACAGGCTGTATTTAAGATTTGTTCCGCCTATGTCTAAACCCAAATATTTCATACATTCGCCATTTTTACGCACGGATATTTCATAACGTCCAACACGGTTTCTTCACCCGAACGGTTACAATCCCAAAGTGTTTCGGCGTATATCGCAACGGGCAACGTTATGGCGTTCTCCAACAAGCCGTCTTCCACAAGTCCCTGAACGTTCAGATCATGTTTATCCGCACAACACTCCACTATCTCGCGCACGCGCTCTGCGTAACGTATCCAGTTTGTTTGCCTTAACTTCCATATTTTATTTTTTTCTTCGGCCCGCT
>DBEXQE010000344.1:0-6478 GCA_048167245.1 Christensenellales bacterium
AAGAAAAAATTTATTTTATTTGCTCTTATTCTGGCGTTATGCGTCGGGATCGGCGTTTCCGTCGGCGCGGTTACGGTTACGAACGCGGAAATTGTGGCGTGCGACGCGGCCGATTTTACGCTTAAAAGCAAATACTTGGTCGGGGAAAACATAACGGTACCCGAAGTCAAAATCGAATACGACGGATACGAGTACGAGCCGACCGAAACGCTCGCGATCCTTCCCGACGGAACCGTCGTAACAGATAAGGAACTTACGCTGTATAAAGCGGGAAAATACACGGTGGTATATGCCGCGAAGAACGACGGTAAAACGCTCAGAGCGGAAAAAACTTTCGAAGTCTTTCCGACGGCGTACTCTTTCGGCGACGCGGGTTCGTCTATCGAATATAAAGACGCTCTCGAACTAAGTAAAACTGGCGAAGACGGTATGCACATGGTATTGCGTCAGGGCGATAAATTCGAGTATAACGTGCCTATCGATCTGAACGGAAACGGCGGAAAACTCGATTTCATGAGTTTTTACCCGTATCGCAGAAACAAGGTGCTCGACGGTTGGAGCGAAAACAGGGAAGCCAACACCGTATATTTTCGGTTGACGGACTGTTACGACCCGACGATATATGTAGAGTTTCTCCTTAACGGCTCTCAGGACCTTAATGTATATTGCCGCGCGGGAGCAAACGGTCGGGCGAGCATAGGCATGATGACGCAGGAGAGCTCTTTGCAAAGCGGAAAAGTCGTTTATCTCGACGGCATGCGCAGGCGCGTTCACAGCGATACTTGGGGCGCGATAATGAAGGGCAAGGTCGAGGGCAGCAACAGAAGCCCGATTAAATTCGCCGTGGATACGAATAACGGCAAAACGTATGTAAGCGATTGCAGGGGCGATACTATTCTGCTCAACGATATGCGAAGCGATCTTTTGTACGAAAAACACGAGTTTTTCGACGGATTTACGACCGGCGAAGTTTATCTGTCGATCCGCGGAGAAGATTGGCAAAATTCCACCGCAAGTTTCGATATCGTATCGCTCGGCGGAGTGAGCGGAAGCGCGCTCGATACCGATACCGTAACGGACGATGACGGACCCGAGATCGAAATAGAAAAAAATCTGAAACAGTACGGAAATATCAAGATAGCTCTCGGAGAAGAATACGCTCTTCCCGATGCCGTCGTTTACGATCTGAACCCGTCGGGCAAGATCAAAAGAACGGTATATCTGAATTACAAAAAGCCGTCCGAATCCGTAGTGTCGTCCAAAGGCGGAAAGTTCACTCCGACGCGCGAAGGAACGTACACCGTCGAATATTACGCCGAAGACGCGTATGGCAATCCGGGCTACGAAACGCTCGAATTGCAATGCGTTAAAACGGCGAGCGGCAATGGCATAGACTTTTCCGTCGAAAGACTGACCGCTTTGAGCGCCGGCAATACGGCGACGCTCCCGGAATATTCGGCTTCGGGACTCAATAAAGAAGTAACCGTAAAGACGTATTACGGCAGAATAAGTTCGGGCGGAGAAGAGTTTGACCGTACCGAAATAACGGACGGAACGTTTGCGCCGTACTACTTGGGAACGTATCGCATTACCTACGAATACACCGACGGCATCAAAAGTTACGCGTATTCTTACGACGTAACGAGTTCGGCTTCCGACGCTGTAACGGCGGTAAGAGAACCGAGCTTGCCGTATTCTTTCCTTAAAGGCTATACTTACGCTTTCGACAAATTTTATGTGTATACGTTTGCCGAGAACGAACCTAAGAGCGAACTTGCTTCGCTCGAAGTGAGTATGGATGGCGGCGAGTGGAAAGAGAGTTCTTACGGCTCGGTGTTCGTTTCGGCGTCGGAAAGCGTCGGCGTTCGCTACCGTTATGCGGGTTGGGTGTCGTCAGAGTTTTTCGTCCCCGTTACGGACGCAGGAACGAACGGAAGCCTTAAAATGGAAAAGCTGTTTTCGGGCGACGCGGACGCGCAGAGCGGACTCGATTACGTTACTTATACGACGCGCGGAACGGGAGACGTTACGTTTAAGTTCGCGAACGTAATTTCGGTTTCGAATTTCTGTTTCAAGCACGATATTCCCGACGGTTTCGGTAATTTCGACAGCTTGGAAATCACGCTTACCGACTATTACGACGGCGATAACGGTATCGTAATGTCGTATTCCGTAAATGCGGATAAAAAGACGGTGCTTACCGTAAACGGGAAAGAAAATTTGCTTAATATCGCTCCGTTTACGGGAACGGTCAGAACGGCGATGTATATTTCGGCTACGGGAATAATTACGGATCTTTCCGGCACGAAGATTGGATGTCCGATAAATTTCACGTCCGATAAGGCGTTGCTTTCCGTTACGCTCAAAGGCGTGAAAAGCGAGAGCAAGATGAACGTGTGGCAGGTAAACAATCAGACGCTGTCGAATTTGCAGTCCGACGTGATAAACCCCGAAATCACTGCGGATAAAGTAGAAGGCGGCGCGAAAAAACTCGGCGATGTAGTTACGGTGTACCCCGTTACGCTTATAGACGTCATAACTCCGATAACCGCAGATAATATCACCGTCAGCGTTGTGGCGCCCGACGGACAAATCGTAAGCGACGAAAACGGCACTCCGATAAACGGATTGAGCGCTTTCGAAGATCAGTATCGGTTCAAGGTAACGCAAGACGGCAAATATTCTATAATCTACACTTTTTCCGATCAGTCGGGGAACGAAAACATATTGAGTTTTACGGCTACGGTGCTCGATGACGTTCCGCCCGTTATCGAGATCGGTCAGGCGGCAACTTCGGCAAAACTCGGCGACGTCGTCAGAATAGCAAATTATACCGTGTCGGACAACAAGACGCCGACTGAAAACTTAACGTCTTTCGTTACGTTGGTAACGCCCGCGAATGAAATTCTGTATATGGACGGCAACGCGTTCACGGCAAATCAAAAGGGCGTTTGGACGGTTGGTTATTACTGTTACGACGATTTGGGCAACTATACAATGAAAGGTTATACGGTAACGGTGGAATAAGGAGGATAATTCAATGAAGAAAAAAATCGTGAAAATATGCGTTTTATTGTTGAGCGTCGTAATGTGTTTTTCGGCGTTCGGATGTAAAAAAGACAATGACGATAAAGGCGGCTCCGATATAAAACCGATAGATAACGCCTTCTCCTTAACGGAAGACTATAAGGGCGGCACGCACGTTTTCAAAGCCGAAGACACGGATTCGTATCTGGTTTCCGACGGCGAAACGGAATATAAGCTCGTTTATCCGAGCGACTTTACGGCGAACGAGCAAAAAGCCGTGGACGAATTCGTATATTTTTTCGCGGAAGCCACGGGCATTACGCTTGCCGTTATTAAAGACGACGGACTTACGCACAGCGCGTCGGGGAAATACATTTCGGTCGGGAATACGTCGCTACTTGCGTCGTCGGGCATAGACACAGATGAAACGGATCTCGGACGCGACGGTTGCCGAATAGTTACGAAAGACGATACCGTTTACATTTTCGGCGGCTCGGACGGCGTGATTTACGGCGTATACGATTTTATGCAGATCACTTTCAATTATGAAATCTATTATGTCGATTGCTTCGAGATAGATAAAAACGTAAACGATTTGAAACTTAAAAACTACGACGTAACCGATATGCCCGACATCCCCGATCGCTATAAATGCGCAAGTCGGTTGAGCGGCGACGACGGAACGAGATTTCGGGTAATGCACGAAAGGATCAACGAAGTGTTGCCTATACATAGAGAAATGGGCAACCGAAATTCTCCCGGAGCGGACGGATCGTCGAGAACTCATAATTCGACGAGCTACTTTCTGCCGCCCGCGCAATATCAGAGTATACATCCAAAATGGTATTCCGACGTTAATTCGGAACAACTTTGCTGGACCGCGCACGGCGACGCCGAAGAGCTCGAATCCATGGCACGGACGATAGCCGAAAAAATCACGTGGAGCCTTAGATTCTATACGCCCGTACAGTATCCCGATTACAATAACGTTCTGTTATCGATAGAAGACGGGGATTATAATCTGTGCAAATGTCAAAGCTGTCAGGACGGGATAGACAAGTACGGTTCGGATGCGGGCGCAGCAGTGATACTCATGAACCGCGTTGCCGAAATCGTCGACGAATGGATGGAAAAGGAAGAAAACGCGGAGTATAAACGAAACCTTACATATATGTTTCTTGCGTATCTCAGGTTCGAAAAAGCTCCTGTAAAATACGACGAAGCGCTCGACAAGTACGTTCCCATCGACGAGAAAGTTACGCCGAGACACAACGTAAAACCCTTTTTGGCTATGATGAAAACGTTCGATTATCAGCTCGGATTGCACAACGAGTTAAACAGGACGGGCTATTCCGTTATAGATCAGTGGACCGATATATGCGGTAAAATAGATTATTGGCTCTACGACATAAATTACAGGAATACGTTCCAGTTTTACGATTCGTTTAACTTTTTCAACGACGCGATCAAATACCTTGCGACCGAAGGAGTAAAAGGTCTGTATATTCAAGGCGCCGGATTGGGCGGACAAATCAATCCGCCCGGGTGGGGAGCGTTGAAATTGTATCTTAACACCAAACTTATGTGGAACGTAAATTTAAGCGCGGAAGAGCTGACCGACAAATGGTTCGAGGCAATGTATAAAGAGGGCGCGGAAGAGATGAGAAAACTTTTCGACGAAGAACGCGCTTGGAATACACACCTGATGGAAAAATACGATTTGTATATGATAAGAAGCAACTAGACGGATCTGTGCGATAAGAAATATTTCCTTATGCTTACGCTCGAACAGCAGCTGACCCGTTGCGACATCGCATTGCAAAACGTAGAAAAATACAGAAAGGGAAATCCCGATTTGTATGAAAGCATAAAAAATCATATAGAACTCGAATGGATAACGCCCGCTTATATGATGCTGGCGCTTTACTCGGGCGATATTTCTTCGGCGAGAAAATCCGATCTTGCCGCAAGATTGTTGGAAACGACGGATAAACTCGGTATAATAAGAACGGCTGAAAGCGGTACCACTACGATAGGCGATTTTGTCGCGGATATTATGAGCAGGTGAATATAATAAATCGGTTCGATAGGAGCGTATCATTATGAAAGACTTGAAAAATCTGAAAATTACTTATATAGGCGGCGGTTCTCGCGCGTGGGCGAGAAACCTTATGAACGATCTCGCTTGCGACGGCGAAATAGGCGGCTTTGTTTATCTTTACGATATAGACCGCTCGGCGGCGGAGCAGAATGCCGTCATAGGCAACGCATTGACGGCAAGAGACGACGTGCGCGGAAAGTGGAAATACGTTGCCGAACATTCTTTGGATAAAGCGCTGAGCGGAAGCGATTTCGTCGTTATCTCCGTATTGCCGGGAACTTTCGACGAAATGGAATCCGACGTTCATTGTCCCGAAAAGTACGGCATATATCAGTCGGTCGGCGACACTACGGGACCCGGCGGCATAGTCAGAGCTATGCGTACCGTACCGATATTTGCGGAATTTGCCGCGGCAATAAAGAAAAACTGTCCGGACGCGTGGGTCATAAATTTCACGAACCCGATGACGATTTGCGTGCGCACGCTGTATAAAGTTTTTCCGCAAATCAAAGCGTTCGGGTGTTGCCACGAAGTTTTCGGCACGCAGAAATTGCTTATCGACGTACTCAAAGAAATGCTCGGAGTCGACGCCGTAAGAGACGATATAAAAATAAACGTTCTCGGCGTAAATCACTTTACTTGGATAACGGAAGCGAAATATAAGGGAACAGACTTGTTTCCGCTTTATCGCGAATATATCGCAAAGCACCCGAACGGCGTGGAAAATCCCGACGCGAAGCATTGGGCAAACGGATCGTTCGCGACTTCTCAACAAGTTAAATTCGATCTGTTCAAACGTTACGGCGTCATTGCCGCGGCGGGCGACAGACATCTGGCGGAATTCTGTCCCGGGAATTGGTATCTGAAAGACCCCGAAACGGTAAACAAGTACGGATTTGCGCTGACTTCGGTCGCTTGGCGCAAGCAGGATCTCAAAGAAAGAATAACGTTGACCGAAAAGTTGGTCGGCGGAGAAAAATTCGAACTGCACGAAACGGGCGAAGAAAGCGTAAGGCAGATAAAAGCTCTGCTCGGCTTGGGAGATTTCGTAACGAACGTGAATATGCCGAACATAGGTCAGGTCGCGGACAGTCCCTTGAACGCGGTAGTCGAAACGAACGCATATTTCTCGGGCGATTCCGTAGCGCCGCTTTTCTCCGGAAAACTGCCGACTGCGGTCAATACTCTCGTGCAAAGAATAATAGGAGAACAGGAAACCGTCGTAGACGCCGTTCTGAGCGGCGACTATTATGTTGCGTTCTCGGCGTTCATAAACGATCCGAATGTGTGCCTGCCGCTTGACGACGCGCGTAAACTGTTTGAAGAAATGGTCGGAAACACAAGCAAATA
>DBEXQE010000345.1:0-6572 GCA_048167245.1 Christensenellales bacterium
GACTATCGAAGAATTACCACCTAAATAATTATAGCCCTTGACTTCTATCGTTATATTCATAATAGTGCCGCTTTATTCTAATTTACTGAAAAAAGCAATATTATTTTCCATAACACGGGTATCTTCATTATAAGTATAAAATTGACATGTTAACGTATAGCCATTGCCGTTCAAAGTACCTACAAGTCCGACAACGCTACCGTCAGCTTTAACGCCAAGCGAGTTGGTAAGTACACCTACATCTATATCGCTCATTAAAACATAATCGCAGTCGCGTTTGAAAGCGCTTTCGTTATCATTCGCATTAAATATTTCCAAAAATTTTTCTTTGGTACTGATCGGAACTACTTCCCTTTCAGCTTGGCGCATTACAGTAAATTCTTTTTCGTCCTTAATGCTCTCGTCGGCTACGGACTTAACGACTACCGTAAATTTAGCTTCGTCTACGACGTCGGTAGTAAGCGAAATCAAACCGTCATTGATCTCAACGCCCGCAACAGGCGATTTCAACGAAATAGTTACTTCTTCGTTCAACATTCCCACCACTTCATACTCGATTTGCAAAGTATTCAGCTTATCGGAATTATAATTCAAATAGTTTCTTTCATTCGTTATCGAGATAGTAGGAACGGGCGCTACGAAAGAGCTGTTTTTCAGTTGCGGATAGAAACCGTCCGCAAGATACCAGATTTTTTCGTCCCATTCCGCGTCTTTGTAGTTCCGAGCCGTTCTCATCCAGGTGCTCGTTTTGGTTATGTTCTCGTTCTGCTGAGCGTTGTAACCGATAGCGGCTTCCACGCTCGTATCGAGTACGTAGCTTTCGTAGATCGCGCCGTTATTTGCGTTTACGAAGCCCGAAGTATTCGGGTTTATTATCCCGTCGCCGAGATCTCTGCCCACGGTAACTTTACCTATCGCGTAGCAGTTTTCGATAATGCCGTTGTTCGATCCGAGAAGCGCGCCGCCGGGTGCGTTTTCCATAGCAACTTCTACGTCGGTATAGCAGTTGCGTACCGTGCCGTAATTCGTGCCCGCTATAACGCCGTTCCAACCTACTCCGTAAAGACCCGGGTCTTCGTCGTCTTTCTTGTCGACTATTCCGAGATTTTGGACGATACCCGTGTCTTCTATCTTATAGAAAAATCCGATATTCCAGCCGTCTTTCCAGCCGCCTATCCAACCGTCTTCGTCGGTTTCTTTCTTGTCGGGGTCGTATTCGGACGCGAGAGAGAAATTCTTTATCGTATAACCGTTGCCGTCGAACGTTCCCGCAAGACCTACGCCCTTTTCGATTATAACGTCGCTTTCGTTTGCCTTGTCGGCTTTTCCGAGCGCTTTCCACGGCGCGGTAAGCGTAATGTCGTTCATGAGCTTATAGTTCTTTGTAAGGTCTTCGCCCATGGCTCTGAGCTGCGCTTCCGTAGTTATCTCTACGGGCGCTTCGGGCGTGTTCTTTACAGTGAACTTTTCCGTCTTACTTACGGTCATATCCGTAACGGCGGATACCTTTATTCTCACGGTCGCGCCGTCGGCGGTATTTTTGGAAACGGTTATTTTGTTTCCGTCGAGCGTTACGCCTGCGGGCAGAGCGCCCACTGCCGACCAGTTAACTTCCTGACTTGCTCCCTCGGGCAGAACAGCCGCGGTGAGTTCCGTTTCGCCCTGCGTGAGATCGAACGAAGCGTTCGTAATGCTTACCGAAACGGGCGCGGGCGGTTTTTTGTCGCCTTTACAGCCGACGAAGCACATCGTTGCGGCAACGAGTACCGCCAACAAAACAGTCGTAAATTTTTTCATAACTTCCCTCCTGAAAAATATATGTATATTACAATCTTATCCCTTTAATCCGCCCGCGACCGTGTTTTCCATGATCGTGTTGGAAAAAGCGATAAAAACTGCCAAGATTGGTACGAGCGCGATCATCATTGCCGCAAAAGTCTGAGTGTAAAGTCCCCTGTGCTGCAACGTGTCGCGTATAACGAACAGCCCGTAAGCGAGAGTGGGCATGCTCTTCATGTAAATGGACGGCGTAGTGTAATCGTTCCACACGCCGATCGCGTGAATGACCGCAAGCGAGATGATCGCGGGCATTGCGAACGGAAGCATTATCTTGAAGAACACTTTCGCGTGTCCCGCTCCGTCCACTCGCGCCGCTTCCGCGTACGTCCAGGAAATGTTTTTGAAAAAGCCGTACATAAGGAAGAAGTTCATTCCGAACCCCGCCGACGACAGCAGAAACACTCCGAAAAAGCTGTCCGCAAGCCCGATAGTCCGCATCAAGTGATACTGTTCGGGCAACGTTCCCGCAATAGGCACTACCATAAGGAATATCGCAAGGCTGTATAGCGCCTGCCGTCCGAAAAACTTGTACTTTGCAACGACGTACGCGCTCGTAGCCGCAAAAAATATGTTCGACACCGTGCAAAGGGCGGTCAGCGCGACGCTTACGATAAACATGTGGAATATCGAATAGCTGAACGTGGCTCCGAACAGCTTGCCGCGGAGCTTCGTTTCCACGAAACCGCTCGCCGTTTCTATCGGCTTACCGATAAATATTTCGGAGTAGTTCGCAAATCTCCACGTTTTCGGAAAACCCCATATGTTGCCGCCGAAAAATTCCGCGGACGGTTTGAACGAGTTCAGAAACATCCATACGAACGGGAACACGAGCGATACCGAATAGATAACGAACACGGCGAACACTATCCACATTGCTATCGCTTCCGCTTTCCCGCGCTTGATCTTTACGTTTTTGAGTTTTATGACGTTGTTTTCCATGATCAAAACTCCACGTCGGAATATATCCGTTCCATAACAAAGCGTACGAGCAATATTATCGGCAACGCCATCACGGACAGCAGTAAGCCGTAAGCTATTATGCTCGGACGGCTCGCTTCGTTAGCCGCTCCCACGCTGTTGTATATCCTGAGCGCTATCGTCTGCACGGCGGAATCGCCCGGACATATCATCATCGGTTGCAACATTACGCCGAACACGGAAGTCAGACCCAGTATGAAAGTCGTCGTTATCGTAGGCCAGATAAGCGGTATGACTATGCCGAACATTTCTTTCATGAGCGGCGTGCCTTCCAGCTTCGAGTATTCGAAAATGTCTTCCGGCAGTCTGCTTATAGATCCCGACAGCAACAAAACGTTGTAGCCGAGTCCCGCCCAAATACAGTACAGGTATATCATGAACTGCGAATTCGGATACAGTCCGAACCAATTCGGCGCAGTCTTGCCGAACAGCGCGAACAGTCCGCTTACCGTTCCGAGCCGCGAGTCGAACTGAAACCGATAGACCGTTGCAAGCACGACGATCGGTATTATCGACGGCAAAAAGAAGATGATCCTGAATATTTTCGCGCACGGCATTTTCTTGAACAGAAAATACGACGAAAATATCGCGAGCGGCAGGCTTATGAAATCCGATACGACCATGTAGCCGAGCGAATTTACTATTATGCGAGTGCCGTCGGGAGTAGTCATGCTCTCCCACGCGTTGCGGAAGTTTTGAAGTCCCGCAAACACCCATTTGTTTACGACTACGCCGTTCTCGATCGCAACGTACCGCTGAAACGTGCGCAGTATCGAACTGAAATTAACGACGCCCCAAAAAACTATGAAATGCAACAGCGGATAAGCTATCATCAGAACGATAAATCCGATTTCGAATATATCCTTGCGCTTTTTCCGTCTGAGCGATACGAGTTTGCCGTTCGAGACGCCGATCGGGGTATTCGTCATTTTTTCCCTCCGTTATATCAATTCTCCGCGCCGTATATAGCGTCGGATTCGCTCTTCCACGAAGCGAAGTTGCTCTTTATCGTGTTGTAGCGCGATGCGAATATGCTCTTGACCGTGAACGTGGAAGTTTCGCCGTCGGCAAGCTTTCTGTATTCGTTGACGCCCGTGTCCGCCCACTCCAACGACAGTTTGTTGTTGAGTATCATGTTGTTTTGCGAGTAGAAATTGAACTTGACGCTGTTCTTGTTGATCTCGAATACGCTGCGCGCGAACGAAGTCAGATATCTGTCTTCTATTCCGTCGAGATCGTCGTACTTAACGCCGAGCATAACGCCGAGCGTGCGTCCCGTGAACAGTTTCGCGTTTTCTTCTTTCAGCATCCACGCAAGGAATTTTTTAGCCGCGTCCTTGTGCGGAGCGCTCATCGGGATTATGATGTGGTCGCCGTTGCCCGCCGAATAATTCATGCGGATAACTTTGCCGCTCGCGTCCGTCTTTGCGCCGGGTACCGTCGGCGCGGGCATCATCATGACTTCGCAGATCTCGGGGTTGATATTGTCGCGCATTTCGCTCTCGAACCATTGCGCGTTGGGCATCATCGCCGCATAGCCGTTTATAAAGTCGTTCTGAGCCGCTATGTACGGGCGGCCGCTGCTGTCCGCTATGCTGTTTTCGTTGATCCGAAGATCCGTCCAGAGTTTGACGGCTTGCGGGAGCTTGTAGTCGCCGTCGGGGTCGAACACGTCCGCGCTTTCGAGCTTTTTGATCTTTTCAATGCCTTCGACGCCTTCGAGCTGAGCCCACCAGTCGAATACAAGATAGTCCCAGTAATAAGTTTCGCCGCTCCATGCAAACGGTTTTACGTACGTCGTACGCGGCGTATTAGGAACTTTCACCCTGCTTTCGTTTATCGTGGCGCAAAGGTCCACAAGGTCTTGATACGTTTCGGGAACTTCCCAACCGTTATCGTCGAACATTTTCTTGTTGTAAACGAGTCCGCCGACGCCGTTCGTCCACGGGAGCTTATAATATTTTCCGTCGAACTTCAATTTGCAATTATCGAGAAGTTCGGGAACTATTCTGTCTTCCACCGTGCCGTCGTCGCACTGCATTGCGTAAAGGTCGTCGAGCGGTTCGATACGACCCTGCAATGCGGGCAACTCCCACGAAATACCGTGCGACATTATGATATCGCTGTCCGTGCCGTTCTGCAACATGCTCGCCGCGTCGGAATCCAACGTAGACGACGGATCGAGAGTTATCGTAACGCCCGTTTCTTCTTTGTACTTCTCCGCCAGCGTGTGCGCCCACGCGCTTCCGTAACCGCCGTTGTAAAAACTCAGTTTGAGTTCGCCCGAACCTTTTCCGGAACAGCCCGCCGCCGTACCGCAAAACAGTGCCAGCACGAACACAAGAACGCTTATGACCGACAATCTCTTTTTCATGATTTTCTCTCCCATATATGAATTTTATAATTTGTCTTTCCGTTTTCCGACCCGCGTCATGCGAGCTTTTTGGTCATGTTCATGAATACGTCGTCTACGTAAAGTTCGCCTTCCGCCGATCCGAACACCAACTCGACTCTCGACGATTCTTCGGGAACGGTGAATTTAAGCTCGACTTCGAAGAACTCGCCGTCCCTGTATCCCGTCGTTTCGGAAGTTACCGCCAATTCTTTCGGACTGCCCACGTACGCGGTATGGCTCTTTAAGAAGAAAACTCTCACGTCGCCCGCCGCGGAAGCGTCCGACAGTTTCACCCACGCTTTCAACGTGTATTCGAAACCTTCGAGCAGATCGGGAACGAGTTCGATGCCGACTTTGTCTTTCTGCACGACCATGCCGCGACCGCCGTTTCTGCCCGCGCCGTCCTCGATCGTAACTCCGTCTTCGAGCGACCAGCCGTAAGACGTTTTATTGTTTTCGGTATAACTGTTTTCGAAACCCGCGTTAAAGACCATGTTCGCAACGCCCGGCAGATCCGTGCTTACCTGCGGGAACGAGTCGCGCACGCCGTCGCCGTCGTAAGGAACGTACGGTTGCGCCTTGTACGGCGTATAGCGCACGTAATCTATCTGCATGTAGTCTTCTTCGAAATCGGCGTTGCCCGCCCAACCGTCGGGGAACCAGTTGCCGACTATGATCGTACCCGCTACGTACGGTATGTAGTTCTCTATCGTGGCGTAAAGCACGTCGTCGATATAATAGTCTATACGCATGGGATCGGTGTGCCACTCGATCGTGTACAGGTGCCACTCGCCGTCCGCATTATAAAAGTCGGTACTGCACTTTTTGCTCGCTCTGTCCTGCTCGGTGTGCCAATTCGTGAACCAAACGTTGCGGAAATCGTTGCCGACGTTCAGCTCTATGTCGATCTCCTGATTAAGCCCCGTTTGCTGTTCGCCGCTTAGGTCGAGCGAATCGCCGTACATGAACGTCCACATCGCCGTGCAAGGACCGAAACGCGGCACCATCTTCATGCGCGTTTCTATTCTGCCCGGTCCGTACGCGCCTTTCGTCGCGATCGTGCCGCCCTGATAATTCTTGTTCTTGTCGGAATAGTATTTGCCGTACGATTTTATCGTTACTATCCCGCTGTCTTTGTTCCACAACACGTTTTCGGGACGAACGCCGTGATTGAACGACGGACCCCACTTCGAGTTGCCCACGTTCCATATCTCGTTCGAATATTCCGCGTCCTTAAAGTCGTCGAAAAACGCGCTCTCCGCATTCGGATCGAGTCCCGCGTTGCGGTCGTATGTATCTTTGCCCGGCTCTTTTTCCGCGTTGCAACCCGCGGCGACGGAAAACACGAGCACGATACTCA
>DBEXQE010000346.1:0-2447 GCA_048167245.1 Christensenellales bacterium
AACATCCACAAAAACGGATACAACAGCGATACCGCGTATATTGCAAGCATTATGAATATAACGGCTTTCGTGATCTTCTCGCCCGTAACGTTGAATTTGCGGGAAGCCGATTTAAGTTGTTTCTTTTCTTTTATATTCGCAAACATAAATTCTCCCCCTTTCTCAATATTCGACTTCGCGGAAAAATCTGCTTAAAAATTTACGACCGCCCAACACTACCGGCATCCAGACAAACGAACACAAAAATCCCATAGTCGCCGCTTTTTCGAGATTGTTTCCCGATTGCGCTATCTGGAATATATACATCGAGATCGTTCCCGTGCCGCCCTTGCCGGAAGTCAGCAACATAGGTTGCAGATAGACCGTAAGCACGGTGGTCATACCGACGAGATTGAGTGTTACGAGCGTCGGCCATACGAGCGGGATCGTAAAGCTGAAAAACTCTCTGAAAAATCCGACGCCGTCCAGACGCGCGCTTTCCAGAACGCTTTCGGGAATTCGTCCCATTGCGCCCGACAAGAGTATAACGTCGTATCCCAAGCCCGCCCAGATAAGATATATAAACACCATGACCTGAGCGTTCGGCGCAACTCCGAAAAACGCGCCCTTATAACCGAGCGAACGCATTATGTTGTACATAAATCCGTCGGGATCGAACGGCAGTCTGAAAGCTATCGTCAACGCTATAACGGGAATTACGTTCGGCAGGAAAAATATTACTCTGAAAACGGACGCGCACGGCATCTTTTTGAAAAGACAATACGAACAAAACGTTGCAAGCGGAACGCTTATAAAACAGGTAACGGGCATATACAAAAGCGAATTGATATACCTGCGCGCACCGTCCGGATCGCTTGCAAGGTCGCGGAAAAACAGCTGAAAATTCTGAAAACCGACCCACTTATATTCGCCCGTAAAATAATCCATACGCTGAAACAACAGCATGATCGAACGGAAATTTACGGCGACCCAGCTTATAAGAAAATGCAACACGGGATAAGCCAGCATAAGAATTATAAAAATCTTGGTGCCGCGGCTCATCTTTTTCTTTGTTTTGGTAAAATTCGTCATTGCTTTTTCCCTTTGAACTCGGCAAATATGTCGTCTGCGTAAACGGACGAATCATTGTCCGCCGTTATGCGCACTCTCATTCTCTCGACTTCTTCTTTCCTGTCGTCCGTTTGCTTATCCGAAGCCGTAACGCTTACGGTATAAGTCTTCCACTCGGTCGAATCTATTTGCACCGTTTCGGTTGTAAGCGCGGTAGCCGACGCCGGATAACACATAATCTGAAACGACCCTTTCCCTTTTGCCTTGAAAGTAAATTCGTACGTGTATCCGTTATACGTTGCGTCTATATATTGCGACGCGATACCGCCGCCGTCGACTCTGAGCACTTTCGATTTCTTCTCGTCGTCGTATACCGTTACTACGAGTTCTTCCGGCGAAGCGGAAGTACTCGCGTTATTCAGTTTGCCGCGCGTCCACGCATTCGCGCTTTCGGTAAGCGAAAAATCGTGATCGAATTTGCCGTCGGCGAGTTTGTTCACCGTTTCGATCCTTACGGGCGATTTGGGATAATCTCTTAACTGCGCGACGGCGGAAAACGGCGTTTCGCAGTCATAACAAGGTTGATTTTTGAACGGTATATAAGTTACGTAATCCACGAACATATAATCGGTATCGAAATTCGGTTCGCCCGTCCAATTTTTCGGAAACCATACTCCGAGCCATAAACGCCCTTCTCTGTACGGAATTATCATAGTAGCTTCCGCGACTTCTTTGCCGTCGAGATAATAGACTATTCTTTGCGGATCGGTATACCAATCGAATCCGTAAGTGTGCCATTCGCCGTCGTTGACGGGCTCTATCGGCGTTTCGTAGTGCTCCTTGCCGCCCGTTTCGAGATTTATATAACTCGTATTCCAGATCGATCTGAAATCGCCGTTTCCGGGGAACTCTATATCTATTTCGTGATTTTCAATTTTTCCGTCTATAGTTGGTTTCGAGAAAGTCCAGAACGCCGAACACGCGCCTATACGCGGCATAAGTTTCATCTTGATCTCATACCTGCCGGGACGCGCCATAAACTTGGATACGAGAGCCGCGCCCGTCTTGGTGCCGTCCGTACGTTCGCCCGCGCCGCGCAGATCGCCTTTATAATAATTTCCGTTTGCCGCAAGGACGAGTATTCCGTCGTCGGTATAGCCCACGTTTTCTTTTATGACTCCGCCGTTGTCGTTTCCCCAATAATATTTATCGGCTATGTACCAATTTTCCGGATTTATTCCGTCGGAAAATCCGTCGAATACGATATTTTCGTAGTCGAGTTCCACACTGTATTTCGTTTTGCGAACGTCTTCCGTTTTTTTCGCGCCGTTACACGCAGTAACGCAAAATAAAAGCGCCGTCGCCAGAAATAATGTATATATGCGTTTTATTCCGTT
>DBEXQE010000347.1:0-5275 GCA_048167245.1 Christensenellales bacterium
CGTCTTTTATATTGGAAGATTTGCCTGCGGCGACAAGCGCTTTCATGACGAAGGGCTTGAACAGCTCAAGAGCCATTTCCTTGGGCAGACCGCATTGATACATTTTGAGTTCCGGTCCTACGACTATAACGGAACGACCCGAATAGTCTACGCGCTTACCGAGCAGGTTCTGACGGAAACGGCCTTGCTTACCGCGCAGGAGCCCCGACAGCGATTTGAGCTCGCGGTTGCCGGCTCCCGACACGGCTTTTCCGCGTCTGCCGTTGTCTATGAGCGCGTCTACGGCTTCCTGCAACATACGCTTTTCGTTTCTTACGATGATATCGGGCGCGCCGAGCTCCATAAGTTTTTTCAAGCGGTTGTTACGGTTTATGACTCTGCGGTAAAGATCGTTCAAGTCGCTCGTCGCGAATCTGCCGCCGTCGAGCTGTACCATGGGGCGCAGTTCGGGCGGAAGAACGGGCAGAACGTCCATGACCATCCAGGTCGGATCGTTGCCCGACTTCAAGAACGAGTCTATTATATCGAGTCTTTTTATCGCCTTGACTTTTTTCGGACCCGTCGAATTGTCGACTATGTGCTTTATTTTGTCGTATTCGGATTTAAGGTCTATGTGCTGCAAAAGCTCTTTTATCGCTTCGGCGCCCATGCCCACGCGGAACGCGTCGCCCCACTTCTCGCGGGCTTTCATGACTTCCGCATCGGTCATTATCTGCTTGTATTCGAGATCCGTTTCGCCCTTGTCGATGACGATATAATTGACGAAGTATACGACCTGTTCCAAGCTCTTGGGCGGCATGTCGAGCAATAGTCCTATTCTGCTCGGAACTCCGCGGAAATACCATATGTGCGTTACGGGAGCGGCAAGTTCTATATGCCCCATTCTCTCGCGGCGAACCTTGGCGCGCGTTACTTCCACGCCGCACTTGTCGCACACTACGCCCTTATAGCGAATTCTCTTATACTTACCGCAGTGGCACTCCCAGTCCTTAGTAGGTCCGAATATTCTCTCGCAGAACAAACCGTCCCTTTCGGGCTTCTGAGTGCGGTAGTTTATCGTTTCGGGTTTGGTTACTTCGCCGTGCGACCATTCGCGGATCTTGTTGGGACCTGCGATCGCTATTTGCATAGAATCGAAATTATTAAGTTCAAACATTTATTCTGATTCTCCTATTATTCCTTGGAACGCTTACTCTTTTTCTTGGGTTCGATCTCTTCCGTTTCGTCGTCGAGCAAATCGTCGTCGGTAAGTATTCTGTCGGCAAACGGATCTTCGAAATCGAATTCGTCGGAGTCGTCTTCTATAAGGCTGAAACCTTCCGATTCGACGTCGTCTTCGGACAGATCGTCCTTGAATACGTTTTCGGTAAGGTCGATCTCCTTATCCAGGAACAACTCGCCGCCTTCGAAATGTTTCTTTCTTCTCTCGCCGCTCTCGACTTCTTCGCCTTCGTCTTCGATAAGGTCTTTTATGCCTATCTCGACTTTGTCTTCCGTCAGGACTTTTACGTCGAGCGCCAACGCCTGCAATTCCTTGATGAGAACCTTGAACGACTCGGGAACGCCGGGTTCGGATACGTTCAAGCCCTTTACTATCGACTCGTACGTCTTTACCCTGCCCACTACGTCGTCGGACTTGACGGTCATTATCTCTTGCAGGATATTCGCCGCGCCGTAAGCGTACAGAGCCCAGACTTCCATTTCGCCGAAACGCTGTCCGCCGAACTGAGCTTTACCGCCCAAAGGCTGCTGAGTTACGAGCGAGTAAGGACCGGTGGAGCGCGCGTGGATCTTGTCGTCTACCAGGTGGATAAGTTTTATCATGTACATGTAGCCGACCGTCGCGCGGTTTTCGAACGGTTCGCCCGTTCTGCCGTCGAACATCTGTATTTTGCCGTCGACTTTGCCGTCGGGAGAAATGAAACCGTTCTGCTCCAACAGCTCTTTTATACCGCTTTCGACTGCGCCGTCGAACACGGGCGTCGCGACTTTCCAGCCGAGAGCCTTTGCAACGAGTCCCAAGTGGACTTCGAGCACCTGACCTATATTCATACGCGAAGGAACGCCGAGCGGATTGAGAACGATCTGAAGCGGCGTTCCGTCCGCCATGAACGGCATGTCTTCTTCGGGGAGTATGCGCGAAATGACGCCTTTGTTTCCGTGGCGTCCCGCCATCTTATCGCCGACGGATATCTTACGCTTCTGAGCGATATATACGCGGACGAGTTTGTTTACGCCGGGACTCATTTCGTCGCGGTTTGCGCGCGTGAACACTTTCACGTCTACTACGATACCGCCTTCGCCGTGCGGAACGCGGAGCGAAGTGTCGCGGACTTCTCTCGCCTTTTCGCCGAATATGGCACGAAGCAGTCTTTCTTCGGGGGTAAGCTCGGTTTCGCCCTTGGGAGTAACCTTACCTACGAGAATATCGCCCGAATCGACTTCCGCGCCTATTCTTATGATACCGTCTTCGTCGAGATCTTTGAGCGCGTCTTCGCCGACGTTCGGGATATCGCGCGTGATCTCTTCTTCGCCGAGTTTCGTGTCGCGGGCTTCGAGTTCGTGCTCGCTTATGTGGATCGACGTGAATACGTCGTCTTTAACTATCTTTTCGGATACTAAAATTGCGTCTTCGTAGTTGTAACCTTCCCATGCCATAAAGCCTATGAGAACGTTTCTGCCGAGCGCGAGTTCCGCGTTCTCGGTCGAATGACCGTCCGCAAGGACCTGACCTTTCTTGATCGTCTCACCCTTGCTTACTATGGGGCGCTGATTTATGCAAGTGCCTTGGTTCGAGCCTACGAACTTTCTCAAAGTATAACTGCACTTCTTGCCGTCGTTTTCCTTGACTATGATCTCGTCGGCGTCCACGTAGTCCACAACGCCGTCCTTGCGCGCTATTACCATAACGCCCGAGTCGTACGCTATCTTATGCTCTATGCCCGTTCCCACGATAGGAGCTTCGGGCTTCAAGAGCGGAACTGCCTGACGCTGCATGTTAGAGCCCATCAGCGCGCGGTTCGTGTCGTCGTTTTCAAGGAACGGAATGAGCGCCGTTGCGACCGATATCATCTGACGCGGGCTTACGTCCACAAAGTCGATCTCGTCGCGGCTCTTTTCCGAAATATCGTCGCGGTAGCGCGACAGCACGCGCTCGTGAATGAACCAGTTGTTCTCGTCGAGCGGCTCTGTAGCCTGCGCCACGCGGTATCTGTCTTCTTCGTCAGCGGGCAGATAGTAAACTTCGTCCGTTACGCGCTTATTCTCTTTGTCTACCCTGCGGTAAGGAGCTTCGATAAAGCCGTACTCGTTTATTCTCGCGTAAGCCGACAGCGAGCTGATAAGACCTATGTTCTGACCTTCGGGCGTTTCTATCGGGCACATGCGCGAATAGTGCGTGTAGTGAACGTCGCGGACTTCGAACGAAGCGCGTTCGCGGTTAAGTCCGCCGGGACCGAGCGCCGAAAGTTTACGCTTGTGAGTGAGTTCGGCTATCGGGTTCGTTTCGTCCATGAACTGCGACAACTGCGACGAGCCGAAGAATTCTTTTATCGCGCTGGATACGGGGCGGATATTGATGAGCGAAGTCGGAGTAACTTCCGCTTCGTTCTGTATCTGCATTCTCTCGCGGATAACGCGTTCCAAACGGGCTATACCGATACGGAACTGATTTTGCAGAAGTTCGCCTACGCTCCTGACTCTGCGGTTGCCCAAGTGGTCGATATTATCGCAATAACCCACGCCGTAGCGAAGTCCTATCACGTAGTTTATGGTAGCTATAACGTCGTCTACGAGAATATGTTTTACTATGAGTTTATCCGCGTTTTCGGCGCAGAGCTTTTTAAGAACTTCCTTGTCGCCCTTTGCGGCTTCCACGTAAGCGTTCAGAACGGGGAAATAAACTTTTTCGTTCAGTCCGATCTCTTTCGGGTCGCATCCGAGATAATCTTTCGCGTCCACGTGATAGTTGCCGAGCACGGTGAACTCGCCCTTTTCGTTGTTCGCCGTAACGGCTACTTCGTTAACGCCCGCGTTCTGGATCTTCCACGCAACGGGTTCGGATATAACTTCGCCCGCCTTAACGTAGCAGACTCCGTCGGCGTCGATAACGTCCTTAGCGGCGGTATGACCCGTTATGCGGAGCGCAAGGCTGAGCTTTTTGTTGTATTTGTAGCGACCTACGCGGCTTAAATCGTACTTTCTTCTGTCGAAGAAAAGATTTTCGATATACGTTTTGATCGAATCGACGTTCGGAACTTCGCCGGGGCGCAGTTTTCTGTTGAGTTCGATAACGCCGTCGTCGGGATTTTTGGCAAGGTCTTTGTCGGTCGTGTTGACCATGAGCTGTTCGCCGCCGAACAACGCGTTGATCTGTTCGTCGGTAGCGAATTCCTTACCCGTGTTTATCCAACTGCGCTTTTCGTTTTCGAGAAATTTCGGGTCGTTCGTTACGGAATACAGCGCGCGCAGAAGAACGGACGCCTGGACCTTTCTCGTCCTGTCGACCTGCACCCACAGAACGCCCTTGTCGTCTTCCTGGAATTCGAGCCATGCGCCGCGAGACGGGATATTCGTCGCGCTGTAATGAGCTTGTCCCGTTCTTTGGTCGGCGGTCGAATTGAAGTATACGCCCGGAGAACGCACGAGCTGAGAAACGACTACGCGCTCGGCTCCGTTGATTATAAACGAGCCGTTCGGCGTCATGAGCGGAAAATCGCCCATATAAACTTCCTGCTCGATAACTTCGCCCGTTTCCGTCTTTACCTGACGGACGTTGACTTTGAGCGGCACCGCATACGTAGCGTCGCGGTCTTTACATTCTTTTTCCGTGTACTTGGGTTTCATTTCCAGACGGTGGTCAAGGAAATGAAGCTCTATACGGTTGGAAAAATCCGTAATAGGCGAAAAGTCCTTGAAAACTTCGGCAATACCGTTTTTCAAGAACTCGTCGTAGGAAGACTTCTGCACCTCGATCAAGTACGGCATATCTATTACTTCGTTGATCTGCGCGAAACTGCGGCGTTCCGTGTTTCCGTACCTGACTTTTTTAATGGTTCTCTCGGACATTAAAACTCTCCTAAGATATTTAGTTTTTGCATATTTCGATTTTCCCGCGAAAATTCAAACGCGAAAAAATTTTTTATAAATTGTCAATCGAAATTATTGATATTTTTTTTCAAATAGGTTACAATAACTTCGATCAAAGGGGTTTTCGCCCCGCCTGCAAGACGCCGAAGCGGTCAAAAACGCGCGTTTCGAGCCGTTTTCGCGAAAT
>DBEXQE010000348.1:0-7282 GCA_048167245.1 Christensenellales bacterium
TTTCGGTTTTGCAAAAAAAATAGAAAAAAGAGCCGACAAATATTTTAATTTGCCCGCTCTATTTCGTAAAATCTTTTTTACGCGCCGCTTTCAGTCCTTTATATAAGTCAGACAGACCGCGTCTTTTTCGCCTTCGCCCATAACGGTAATGCCGTTCGATACGCAGATATGGTTCTTGTTGAAAACGCAGTCGGCGTCGCACTTGACCTTGGTATCGACCGAGTAATTCGCGGGAACGAATTCGTCCGCCGCTTCGAACAGCGAGCCGCGCTTATCTTCGAGCGGAGAGTAGCTTTCGCAGTCGGTGTTGCCGCAGATCGTTATGCAGTCGGCGCAACAGCTGTAACCCTTGTTGAATCTGCATTCTTTTAGTCCGCATTTTAAGTCTTTCATAAAATTTTCTCCTTCGCGCGGGCGAATTCATCTTGTGGTGCGTACTACGTGCGTCGCGAAGCGCGGTTACGTATTTCTATATACGCGCCCTTGCTTCGCTCCGCCTGTTGTACGCCCGACAAGCGACTTCGCCCGCTTGCTTTATTATTTATCATTAGTATCTCAAAACTCTTTTGCAAATATTCGCGTTACTTGACTTATTTTGCGTTTCGTTATAGAATATAGGAAAGCGTTAAGGAGCTATATAAATGAAAGTAATACTTAAAGCCGACGTAAAGGGACAGGGCAAGAAAGGCGATATAATAAACGTATCGGACGGATACGCGAGAAATTTTCTGTTCAAGAACAATCTCGCGATCGAAGCTACTTCGTCGAACGTGAACAGCGTGAATATCGCGAAGCAGGCGCAGGAACACCACAAGCAGGTCGAGCGCGCGGAAGCCGTCGAGCTTGCCAAGAAGATAAACGGGACGGAGATCACCGTGGGCGTCAAGGTCGGCGAGAACGGCAAACTTTTCGGCGCGCTGAATACGCAGAGCATAGCGGACGCATTGCAATCTGCGGGGATAGAACTCGACAAGAAAAAAATAGTTCTGTCCGAGCCTATCAAGACGGTCGGCGTTCACACGGTAACGGTCAAGCCGTATGCGGAAGTTTCGGCTAAATTAACGGTAAAAGTAGTACCGATAGAGAAATAAGGTCGTATAATATATATGAAAGGCAATGCCGTAGGCGAAGAACCGAAAGAAAATAGACCCGAAAGAAACGCCCGCACGCTGTATCTCGTGCTTTGCGCCATGTTCGTCGCGCTGACGTTCGTGGTAACCTGGCTCGTGAATATCCCCGCGGCGTTCATTCTCGGCGCGGGCGGCAACATAAACTTAGGCGACACCGTCATATTCGTCGCGGCGGCAGTGCTCGGTCCCGTGGGCGGAGCGGCGGCGGGAGCTTTGGGTTCCGCGATAGCCGACCTTGCGAGCGGATACGCCGTATATGCGCCGTTCACGCTCATAGTAAAGGGGTGTGAAGGGCTTTTGTGCGGCTTTGTTTGCCGTCATGCGTTCAAAAGCATGCGACCGATCTTGCGGCGCGTTATCGCTATGGCGCTCGGCGCGATCGTCATGATAGCGGGATATTTTCTTGCGGAGATCGTTTTGCAGGCGATAATAGGCAACGAAACGTTCGCGGCGCTCGTTTTAATGGGGCTTCGGACTACCGTTCCGAATCTCGTGCAGGGAGTTACGAGCATGATAATCGCGCTCATCGTCTTGCCGCGCGTCCCCGATATTTATTTTAACGGTACGAATTAAACGAGACCGAAAGGAAATAATCACGCTATGAAGTTTTTCGACAAATTCAAAAACAAGCTCGTCGATAAGCCGAAAGTCGCTCTGTGTTTGGGCGGCGGCGGTGCGCGCGGGTTCGCTCACATAGGAGCTATAAAGGCGTTCGAAGAAAACGGCGTGGAATTCGATATGTGCGTGGGCACGAGCGTCGGGAGCATTTTGGGCGCGCTGTACTGCGCGGGCGTAAAGTCCGACGAAATGGTGCGGGTCGGCGACGCGCTCGATATGAAAGAAGTCCACAACGGCGTCATATTCGCGCCGAACGACCCGATGAAGATCGGCAGGATAGTAACGGGCGTGATAGGCGACGCGGATATCGAAAATCTGCCCAAAAAGTTCGCCGCGGTGGCGGTGGACCTTATAGACGGCAAGCAGGTGATTCTCGATAAAGGCAAGGTTTCCGTCGTATGCTCGGCGTCGTGTTGCGTGCCGCTTTTCTTCCGACCCGTGGTTTATCAGAACAAACATCTCGTGGACGGCGGACTTTTGAACAACATTCCGTCCGACGTCTGCCGCATGCTCGGCGCGGACAAAGTCGTTTCGGTCGATATCAACCCCGGGCGAGGAGCGGGGACGAGCGAACTCGGGCTTATCGAAGTACTGAAAGCCACGTTCTCGATAATGAGTTCGAATTCGTCGATAATGGGCGTCAAGCACAGTGATATCCTTATCGCGGCTGACACTTCCGCGTACAGTTCCACGAGCAAATTCGGATACGAAGAAATGACTCGGCTCGGCTACGACGCGGCGCTCGCGCAAATGGATAAGATAAAAGAACTTATGAAAGGAGCTTAAACGATGCCCGCGAAACAAACGAAAGAAAACGGCAAGAATAACAAGCATCATCTTCTCGCGCGCGTGATATTTCTTGTAGCGCTCGCAGTGATATTCGGCATAAGTTTTATCTGGACGGAGCAGATAAACAGGGCTTTGGGGCTTACGAAAGTCGAAAGTTCCGAGTATAACGGCGCGTCCACCGAAGAAGTCATAGGCGGAGCGCATAACTCAGACGCGTCGCTGACGCTTCACTTCGTGGACGTAGGGCAGGGCGACGCCTGTATAATAGAACTGCCCGACGACAAAAAGATGATAATAGACGGCGGCAAGGACAAGGAAAAAGAAAAACTGCTTACGTACATAGACGAAGTCATCGACCCCGCCGACGAAATGAAAAAGGAAAAAGCGGACGGCGGTTACGGATTCGATTACGCGATCCTTACGCACTCGGACGAAGACCACTGCGGCGGGCTCGACGACGTACTAAGCGAATACGGTTCGCGCGTTTTCTACCGTCCGAACGAAGCCGCCACGTACAAGGGATATTCCGACCCGGGCAAGAGCAGTCTTTTGCAAGGTCATACCGAAAAGGGTACGCTCGCGTACATGCGCGCGATAGACGCGGGCTACAAGGGCGAAACGGCGTACGTCAGCGACTCGAAAGACGAACTTTCGAACGTTATAAAGCCCGACGGCATCGAAAAGAGCGACCCGCGCTATTACGAATTCAATTTCTATACGCCGATACGCAATTCGTACAAGGATTTCAACGACTATTCGCCCGTCATGATACTCAGCTATCAGGGCAAAAACATAGCGCTCTCGGGCGACGCGGAAAAGACGGCGGAAGCCGAGTTCGTCGAAGCCGCTAAGAGCGGGGACGGCAAGTATTCGATCTTCACCGACGATTACACGGTCGACGTCATAAAGCTCGGACACCACGGCTCGCGCACGTCGTCGTCCGAAGATTATATCGAAACGCTGACGACGCAGAACTCGCGCAAAGACGTTCTCGCCGTCATAAGTTGCGGCTTCGGCAACAGCTACAAGCACCCGCATACCGAAACTCTCGACAGGCTGAACGAAATGGGATTTTCGGCGGATAACGTTCTGCGCACGGACCAAAACGGCACGATAGTTCTCGCCGTAAGGCAGGACGACGGCGGAGCGTTCGCGCTGTTTTACGGGGCAAACGCCGTAAGGGTAGAAAAATCGGCTATGGAGATCGGCACGGTGGACGTCGAGTGGCGCGAGATCTGCATAACGATCTGGGTTTTCGCCGCCGTAGTGCTTATTGTGCAACCTATAGTTTCGGAATATAACAAGAAAAAGTCCAAAAAACGCAAACGTTAGGCGGCGTATAGCGGCACGTATACGGGCTACGTTTGCCGCGCAAGCTCAATCGAGTATGTCAAAATACACTCATTCGCTTGCGCGTCAACTGTTGCCCGTCTCCGCACCACTCTCCGCCGCCTTGTCCCCATGTGTTCTCAGCCGAGCGCGAACGCCGCTTAGCCAAGCGAAGCGCCCGCCACGAGCAACGCGAGTACAGCCATAGGCTGTCATTTCGAGCGTCATCCCCCCCCCACCCATTTGTCATTTCGAGCGGAGCGGCGTAAGCCGCGCAGTCGAGAAATCTCTCAAAAATTATCCTTATAAGGAGCGGAAAACAATGATAACCGTAGTAGGACTCGGACATGACGGCAGCGATATCACTTCACGCGGGAAGCGCGCCGTGAGCGGAGCGAAAACGCTCGTTTGCCGTACCGTTCTGAGCAAAGCGTCGAAACGCTTCAAGAACAAATGCGCCCGCTCTTTCGACGACCTTTTCGAAACGTGCGGAAATTTCGACGAGCTGAACGGCGCGATAGCCGACGAACTGCTCCGTTTGGAGCGCGAAAACGGCGATATAGTCTACTGCGTGGACGGCGACGGTTATTCCGACGCGTCCGTCAAAGTTTTGAGCGAAAGGACGGAAATAAACGTTATACCGGGCGTTTCGGCGTCGTGCAGAAAGCCTGACGCGGGCGTGCTGTCCGTTTCGGCGACCGCGCTCACGGAAGTGCGTCCGCTTATCGACACCGCCGTCGCGCTCCAGATCACCGAGATAGACAACGCGTTGCTCGCGGGCGAAGTCAAACTGTTTCTGTCCCGTTTCTATTCCGACGAGCAGGAAATAACTTTTTCGCATGCTGGCAAGACGCAGGAGATCGCGCTCGAAGATCTGGACAGGCGCAAGAAATACGATTTTTCGTCGTCGGCGTTTATCGCGGCGGATAATTCGTTTAATAAAAAAAGGTACTGCTTTGCCGACGTTCTGCGCATAATAGCGCGTCTTACCGCTCCAGACGGTTGCGAGTGGGACAAGGCTCAGACGCACGAATCCATTCGCATAAACATGATCGAAGAAGCGTACGAAGCCGTTGCGGCTATCATAAACGACGATACGGAAAACCTTATCGAAGAACTCGGCGACGTGTTGCTTCAAGCCGCTCTGCACAGCGATATGGCGGCTCGCGGCGGCGAATTCGACTTTTCGGACGTCGTGAACGGGCTTTGCGTAAAGCTCGTAACGCGCCACACGCACATTTTCGGCGAGAATAAGGCGGATAACGCCGAAGCCGCGCTCGGGTTCTGGGAGCAAGCCAAAGCAAAGGAGAAAAAGTACGGCTCTCTCGCGGATATTCTCGATTCCGTTCCCGAGAGCTTCCCCGCGCTGCTGTACGCAGAAAAGGTGATCAAAAAGGTGTCGAAAGCGGGCTATAACGTTTTGGCTCAGGATCTCGAAAAACAGCTGAAAACGGCGGTCGATAACAAAGAGATCGGAAAAATGCTGTTCCTGTGCGTCGCTCTCGCCGCCGCGAACAAATGCGACGCGGAAGTTACGCTCATGGAGAGCAGCGAAAAATTCGTGAAAGCGTGCCGCGGAAAACTGCCCGAGAAAAACACGCCCGTCGGGGAAATTCTATGACGGAAACTCCCGCAAAGGGCGTGAGACCGCTGAAAATAGGCGACGTTACGCTGAAAAACAATATCTTTCTCGCGCCGCTCGCGGGATATACGGACGTAGCGTTCCGCCGACTTTGCCGCGACTTCGGAGTCGGGCTTACGACGACCGAAATGGTCAGCGTAAAGGGGCTTTGTTACGGGAGCGAAAACACGCGCGAACTGCTCGCGACCGCGGACAACGAAACGCCGTCCTGCGTTCAGCTTTTCGGTTCGGACAAGGAATTTTTCGTAAGAGCGATAAATTCTCCCGAGCTTGAAAAATTCGATATCATAGACGTAAACATGGGTTGCCCGATGCCCAAGATAACGAAAAACGGCGACGGTTCCGCGCTTATGAAAGACGTGCGCAAAGCCGCCGGGATAATCGAAGCGTGCGCGAAAACGGGTCGCAACGTAACGGTCAAAATGCGCACGGGGTGGGATGACGTAAACGCCGTCGAGTTCGCGAAAGCCGCTCAGGACGCGGGCGCGAAACTCGTTGCCGTCCACGGCAGAACGGCGAAGATGATGTACGGCGGAAAAGCCGACTGGGACGTTATAGCGTCGGTCGCCGCCGCGCTGAAAATTCCCGTCATAGGCAACGGCGATATAAAAACGGTCGGCGAAGCGGAGTTCGCGCTCGGAAATTACGGCGTTGCGGGCGTAATGATAGGCCGCGGCGCGCTCGGTCATCCGGATATATTCGCGCGTCTTTGCGGCGCGGACGGCGGACGGCTCGTCGATATTATCTTGAAGCATATAGAGTATATGTGCGGATACTTTCCCGAACGCTACGTGGTTACGAACATGCGCAAACATCTTGCCTGCTACTTAAAGGGCGTCCCCGATACGAAACGGCTCCGCCAAGAAGTGAACTTTACGGAGAACCTGAGCGAACTCGTAGAGAAAATAAAGGAAACTTTCCGCGTTAAGGAGAACATAATATAAATGATCTATTCGGTTAATCTGATCGCTATTTTAGCGCCGATAATTCTCGTGCAGTACGGACTTTCGCTGTTTTGCCTTGTAAAGCTCGTGCTTCTCGATCTGCCGAGAAAAAAATTCTGGCTTTGGAATTTCTTTATTCTCATAGTCGTAGGCATAGGCGTCGTTACTTTCCTTGTCTGCTACTTTAAGTTCCGCGACAAAGTTTTCCCCAAGAGTCATGACTCCGTTCCCGAAACGGAATCGGAAGCTCAGCAAACCGACGCGCAATCGACGGACGAAGCCGATGCGGATACCGCCGAAAAAACCGTTTTCGCCGCGCCCGAGCCGCCCGTCGAACCCCGCGAAACACCCGAGCAATAAATGTTCTTTCCATTTTATACGAATTTTCTTGACTAAATCCCGTTTTTTTGCTATATTATTTCTTGCCGACCGCAATTCGCTTTCGGCAAGTAAAAATTCGCTGCTGTGGCTCAGTCGGTAGAGCACGTCCTTGGTAAGGAGTAACAAGGCAAAAATCGGCACTTAAAAAACTCAATAAAAATACCCGAATTTGGAATTATGCTGTTATGGCTCAGTAGGTAGAGCACGTCCTTGGTAAGGATAAACAAGCCCTATCTGCAAGCCGTAGATTGCACCCCGAAAACTTAATAAAAATAGCATTTGCTGCTGTGGCTCAGTCGGTAGAGCACATCCTTGGTAAGGATGAGGTCGGCGGTTCAAGTCCGCTCAGCAGCTCCACAAAACCCCAAGAAATTGGGGTTTTTTCTTTATATTTACCCCTAAATATGCCCGTCTGAAAAACGCTCTTAAAAATGGTAGTCAAAAGTCGG